>JBFZCA010000571.1:0-12811 GCA_041308205.1 Planctomycetota bacterium
ACCGCGGGCGCGCCATTCTCGCGCGCACGGCGCGCGCGCCCGCCTTCGCCAGCGAGCAGCTCGTCACGGTCCGCACCCTCCACACGCTTGCCGTGCTCGATATACTACTCTACATGAAGCTCGTCGCGGACATCGGCGAGTACGATGACGGCGCGCCGTGAACGGCGCGACACGGGCATCTTCACCGCGCGCGGCAGGCCGGAACACCTGGCATGACGGAACGCTTTCGGGCGATCATCTTCGATCTGGACGGCACGCTTGCCGACACGCTGCAGGACATCGCGGGCTGCGCGAACGAATGCGCGGCGCTGCTCGGCGCGCCGCCGATTCCCGCGGAGCGCTACCGCGTCATGATCGGCGACGGCCTCGCGGTCCTGGCGGAGCGCGTTCTCGGCGGCGCCGATCCGGCGCGAATCGAGGCCTTCACCGCCGCGTTCGCGGAGCGGCTGCCCGCCTGGCAGCTCAAGTCGACCCGCCTGTACCCCGGCGTGAGCGAGCTCCTCTCCTCCCTGGCGGCGCGCGGCGTGCCGGCGGCCGTCCTCACCAACAAGCCGCACGCGCTCGCCGAGCTCCTGCTGGCCCGCATTGCGCCCGATGTCCGTTTCGCGGCGGTCGCGGGGCAGTCGGCCGACCGCCCCCGCAAACCGGATCCCGCGGGGGTGTTTGCCATCTGCGAGGCGCTCGGCGTGCCGCCTGCCGCCGTCCTGTACGTCGGGGACAGCGCGGTCGACATGGAGACGGGCCGGCGCGCCGGCGCGCCGACGGCCGGCGTTCTCTGGGGCTTCCGCTCGGCGCGCGAGCTCGTCGACACGGGCGCCCGGTTCCTCGCCGCCCGCCCCGCGGATCTCCTGGCATGCCTCGACGGCCTCCCGCCCCTCCAGTACCTGGCAACCGAGCGCCTCGTGCTGCGGCCCGCCCTCCCGGGCGACATCGCGACGTTCCAGGAGTTCTGGAGCGACGAGGAGGCCAATCGCATCGACCACGGAACCTCCGATGCCGGGGCCTGGCACTCCCGGAGCGTCGAGCACCTGAAGCGCCTGCTCAGGAAGCGTCCGAGCCGGACGATCTGGGCCCTGCTCCTGCCGCCCGCGCTCGAGATCATCGGGTACGTGCGGCTCAGGCGCTACAGCTTCCTCACCGCTCGCGGCACCATCGCCCTCCGCCTCGGCCGCCCCTGGTGGAGCCGCGGCTATGCCACCGAGGCGCTGCGCGCCTGGTGTCCGCACGTCGCCGCGCACCGGCGGCTCAAGCTGCTCGACCCGCCGCGCACCGGCGGCTCAAGCTGCTCGACCTCTCCGTTCTGGCCGACAACGCACCGGCGCTGCGCGTGTACGCCAAGGCCGATTTCACGCTCGCGGATACACGGCCGCGCGGCGGACGAGACTGGTGTACACTTGAGTGGCATGCACCCCGCTGACATCCCCCCCACCGAGCTCCCCAATCCCCGCAGCGCGCGGCTCGATGCGCTGTCTCCCCGCGATGCGGCCGCGCTTCTCATCGGGGAGGAGGCGCGGGCGGCCGCGGCGCTCAAGGGCCAGGCGGGCGCGGCCGCCGAGATCGCCGTGTGGGCGGCCGACAGCCTCACGCGCGGCGGGCGTCTGATCTACATAGGCGCCGGCACCAGCGGCCGGCTCGGCGTTCTCGATGCCGTCGAGTGCGTTCCAACGTTCAGGACCGACCCGCGCGACGTCGTCGCCATCATCGCGGGCGGCTCCGCGGCGCTGACGCGCGCCGTCGAGGGCGCCGAAGACGACGAGGACGACGGGCGCGCGCAGGTGCGCGCGATCGCCGTGGACGCGCGCGACACCGTCGTGGGCATAGCCGCGTGCGGGACGACGCCGTTCGTCCTGGCCGCCCTCAGGGAGGCCAAAGCCCGGGGGGCGCACACGGCGCTGGTGACGGCGGGCGCCCCGCGGCCCGAGGAGTTCCTCGATGCGCTCGTGCGCCTGCCTTCCGGCCCCGAGGTCCTGACGGGATCCACCCGGCTCAAGGCGGGCACCGCCACCAAGATCATCCTCAACGCCATCTCCACGACGGCGATGATCTGCATGGGCAAGGTGTACCGCAACCTCATGGTCGATCTGCGCCCCACGAACAGCAAGCTGCGGGCTCGGGCGGTGAGACTCGTCGGCGAGCTTGCGGGGACCGATGCCGCCGCGGCGCGGGCGGCGCTCGAGGCGGCCCGGTGGCGCGTGAAAGTCGCCGTCCTCGCGCTGCGCAAGAGCGTGGCGCCGGACGCGGCGGCGCGCCTGCTCGCGGAGCACGGCGGATTCCTCGGGAAGGCGCTCGGCGAGACGCACTGAAGCGCGGGCGGCGATGTGGTAGAATCTGTTCCGCCGAATACACCATTAAATCTATAGGGAACTGCGTACGACAGCCGAGGAAGTCGCCGATGCAATTGCTCTCGCGCGTCCTTGGGGCGCTCGCGTCGCGGTGGATCACCACGGCGCTCATGGGCATCCTCGCGGCGGCCATGGCGGTCATCACCGTCATCGAGGCCGCGGGCGGCGGCAAGGAAGTCCCCTTCCATCTCTACCTCTCCTGGTGGTTCACCGGCCTGCTGCTCGCCGCCTGGGTCAATCTTGCGTGCGCGCTCGCGCGCCGGTCCTGGGTGCGCCGGCGCGCGCTGCCCGCCCTCCTCGCGCATGCGGGACTTCTGCTGGTGCTCATGGGCGGCGTTGCGACCTGGAAGCTCGGCATGCGCGGGACGCTGCCGATCGGCGAGGGCGAGACGCGCACCGCGTTCCTTGCGGACGTCCCGGTGCTCCGCGTCACGGCCGCCGATCACGGCGGCGGCGCGCCCGCCGCCGACGAGTTCTTCGCGCTGACGACGCGGGGCACGTTCACGATCGCGGCGAGCGCGGA
This sequence comes from Planctomycetota bacterium, assembly GCA_041308205.1. Taxonomy (GTDB): domain Bacteria; phylum Planctomycetota; class UBA8108; order UBA8890; family UBA8898; genus UBA8898. Next base: position 2,866 of record JBFZCA010000571.1, read on the forward strand.
CGGGAGCCTCCTGCGCGGGGGATGCGCTCGGGCGCTCAATCCCCTCGGCGCGCGGGAGGCGCGCACCGCGAACGGTCTCCCCGTCGTCATCCACGACCGCCTTGCATCGAGCCGCGCCTCGCTCGAAATCGAGGTTGCCCCCGAAGGCGGCCCGCCCGCCATCGCGATCGAGTGCGCCGGAACGGCGCGCCGGGTCCTCGCGGTCCAGGAAGGTCGCGTGATCGAGACGGGCGGCGAAGGCGTTTCCTTCCTTGCCTACGAGCACGCCGCGCCCGGCGAGACGCCGAGCGCCATCGTCGACCGCGTGCTCGGCGAGGCGATCGAGATCGCGCCCCCGGCGGGAGAGCCGGTCAGGATTCCGATCGCGCTGCCCGCGGATGCCGCCCGGGAACTGGCGCACGGCCCGTACCGCGTGAAGATCCTCGAGTACCACCCGGACTTCAAGGTGGGCAAGACCCCGGCGCCCGATGAGCCGCCCCTCAACCCGGCGGTCAAGCTGCACGTGACCGGGCCCGCGGGCGGGAAGGACCTGTACGCCTTCGCCTACCACGAGTTCCATGGAAACCGGCTGGACGACGGCGCCGAGGTTCGCTATCGCCGCCCGCGCCCCGGGACCGTGCTCCTCCTGTCGCAGCCGGACGGCCGCGTCGATGCGTACCTCGATCGCACGGCGCAGCCTCGGGCGCTGGCGCCCGAGGCGCCGCGTGCGCTGGGCGCCTGCACGCTCACGCTTCTCGAGTTCTTTCCTTCCTCGCGCGAGGTCGAACGCGTCGCTGCCGATCCGACGAATACCGGCCCGCCCGCCTTTCTCGTGAGCATCGGCGCGTCGGGAACGCCCGCATGGCTCAGCCAAGGGCGCGGCGCGGCGCGCTCGCCCGACGGAAAGGCGGCGGCCGTCCTGACCGGCGAGTTTCCGCTCGGGTTCGCCCTGACGCTCGATGACGCCGTGGCCCGCTACTGGCCCGCGTCGAGGATTCCGCGCGCGTATTTCTCCCTTGTCCGCGTCGGCGGCGGCGGCCTGAGCGCCCCCGAGAGCGCCCGCATCGAGACCAACGCGCCGCTGCTGCACAACGGGTACCGCCTGTACCAGTCCGGCATGGACCAGGAAGCCCCGTTCAGGTGGTCGTCGTTCTCCGTCGCGTACGACCCCGGCGTGCCGTTCGTTGCGGCCGGTTTCTACATGCTCATGGCCGGACTCTTGTGGCTCACGTGCGTCCGTTTCACCGGGAGGCCGTCCACTGTCGCCGGCGGCGACACGGAGGCGCGCCGATGACCGCGCGCGCATTGCTCCCGACCGGTTTCATTCGCGCCGCGGTCCTGCTCGGCGTGCTGGCGGCGCCCGGGCTTCGCGGCGCCGAGGGCGCGCCGTCGCCGTTCCCCGCCCGCACGCTCGATGACCTCGTCGTTCTTGCCAACGGCCGGCTGAAGCCCTTCGCAACGCTCGCGCACGAGGAGGTGCGCCGTATCTTCGCCGCTCGGAGCCATGCGGCGCAGCATCCGGTCGAAACGTACCTCGGCATTCTCTTCGCGCCCGATGAATGGCTCGCGCACAGGTGCCTCACACCCGATCGCAGGGCCCGGGCGGTCTTCGCGGCCGACATGCTCGCGCCGCGGGAGGTTCTGGAGCACTGGGACTCGCGCGTGGCCGCCCTCCACGCCATGCAGCGCGGCGGGGAGTCTTCCCGCGAGGCGTTTCAGCGCGAGCGCGCCGCGCTCGAGATTCTCTGGAGCGACATCGGCGGCCTTTACACGCGCGCCGAGGCGCTCCGGAACGCGGCGGCCGACCTGCGCTTCCTGCCCGACCCGGATGCCCCCGGCGGGGACTGGTTGACCGAGGAGGGCGCGCGCGCCGCACTTGCGCGCGGAGTTGCAGCGCTCAAGCCCGGGACGGATGCCTTCGCCGCGCTCGCGGTCGCCTGCAAGGAGAGGAACGCGGCGGCCTTCGCGGACGGCGCGCGCGCGCTCAAGGAGGCGCAGCGCGCGCTCGCCGCCGAGCATGGGTGTGCGATCCTGTCGCCCGCCATGGTCGATTGTGAGCTCCTGTACTACGCCGTGGATTTTCGCGCGGCGGGCCTCATCCTCTTCGCCGCGGCCGCGCTTCTCTTTCTCCTCGCCGGGCTGCGCGGGTGCGCCGCGTGCCGGCACGCGGCGGTCGCCGTGTACGCGCTCGGCGTTCTCTGGACCGCCTGGATAGTCGGCGGGCACACCGCCATCGCCGCGCGCCTGCCGCTCAAGAACCTCCAGGAAGTCTTCCTCGTCGTCCTGTTCTTCGTGCCCTTGATCGGCATCGTCCTGCGCGCGGCCCTTCGGGACCGGTTGTACTTCGGCGTCGCGGCGTTCCTCACGGCCCTGGGCTTCGTCGGCGCGATGTTCCTGCCGCAGGAAGGCTACGCCATCTCGCCGCTCGTGGCGATCCTGCACTCCCCCTGGCGCGAGATTCACATCCTCACGATCATGCTCTCGTACGCGATTCTGCTCGTCGCCTTCGGCCTTCACGCGGCATTCATCATCGCGGCGCTCGCATCCCCGCGCCCCGCCGGGGACGAACGCCGCAACTGCCCCGCCGCCGATCGCCTCCACCGGCATGCGGTGCTCACCGTGGGGTGGGGTTTTCTCTTCCTCACGATCGGCATTGCCACGGGCGCGGCCTGGGCCAATTCATCGTGGGGCAGATACTGGGGCTGGGATCCCAAGGAGGTCTGGGCGACGGTGGCCTGGCTCATCTACGCGCTCTTCCTGCACGTGCGGATCTTCTTCAAGGCCAGAAAGGGACTGCTTGCCGCGATCAACGCGGTCGGGTTCGCCGCCATCCTCTTCACCTACTTCGGAGTGACGTATCTCCTGAGCGGCCTCCATGCCTATCGCTGAGCGGCCCCGGGTCGTGGTATAATCGGCACTGTATTGGAGCCTGGGAATCTGTGACTATGCAATTTGTAATTAAGAGTCTTTCATGGTCCGGCGGGCGCCGCGTGCCGTCCATTGCCGCCGCCGTGTGCGCGCTCGCCCTCGTCGCGGCCGGAGCGGGGGCGGCGGAAACGCCCGCGGACTGGACGATCGCGGTGTACCTGGACGGCGACAACGACCTCGAGTATTTTGCCGTGCTGGATCTCGCCGAGCTGGCATCGGTGGGTTCCACCGAGCGCATCCGGGTCGTCGTGCTCGCCGACATGCTCGGCCAGTTCAACACCCGCCGGGGCGAGGTCATCAAGGGATCGTTCGAAGAGGCGTGGGCCGCGCTCGATGTCGTCCCCGAGGCCGACATGGGCTCGCCCGCGACGCTCGGCGATTTCGTCCGTTACGCGCGCGCGAGCTTTCCCGCGAACCGCCATGCCGTCATCCTGTGGGACCATGGCAACGGATGGCTGCCCCCCGATGCCGACACGAGCGCGGTTGCCGACGCGCGGCGCAAGAGCACGCCCATGCGCGCGGTATGTCACGATGCGACGCAGGGCACGATCCTGAGCATTGCCGACGTGCGCACGGCGATGCTCTCCGCGGCGGCTCCCGCCGACATTCTCGGCTTCGACGCCTGCCTCATGGGCATGCTGGAAGTGGCATACGAGCTCGCGCCGTGCGCCGCGGTGATGGTCGCATCGGAGAAGACGATCCCCGCGCCGGGGTGGGCGTACGAGCTCGTGCTGGCAGGCATCGCCGCGTCGGTCGATCTCTCCGCGAATGCCGTCGCGACGGTGATGGTCGATGCGTACGGCCGGCGGTACCTGGGCGATGAGCCGCTTGCGGCCATCGATCTTGCCGCAGCCGCCGGGTTGGTGCCGGCATTCGATGCCTGCCTCGACTCGGTGCTGGATACGGGCGGCGCCGAGGCGCTCGCGCACGTTGCCGATGCCTGCATCGCGGGCGCCTCGTTCGACAGGCTCGGGTACTGGGACCTCGGCGGTCTGCTCGAAGACCTGGCGGCGCGGGCGCCGCAGGCGCCGTGGGGTGTTTCGGCGCAGGCCGCGCTGTCGGCATACCGCAGCGCCGTGATCGCGCGTGCGGAGGAGGTCTGGCCGCCCGCGACGGGGCTGACGATCTACGCCCCCCCGCCGGGTTACACGCCGCTCGCCGAGTACAACGCGGACACGTTGCGTTTCGCCGCGGACACGCGCTGGCCGGAAGTGCTGGCGGCGCTCGCCGCGCTGCCGCTCGCCGACGATGCATTCGCACCCAACGCCACGCGCGCGACGGCCAAGGAGATCTCCCCCGGCGTCGAGTACCGCCTGCGGCTGTACGCCGAAGACGACTACTTCTGGTTCAAGGCATCCGCCGGCGGACGCTTCACCGCGGTCCTGAGGAGCTTCCCGGAATATGCCGATCTCGACCTCGTGCTGCTCAACTCGATCGGCATGGAAATTGCGTACTCCGCCTCGGTGAGCGGCGCCGAGGTCGTCACATGGTCCGGAGCGGCGGGCGCGAGCTACTACCTGCACGTCGAACTGTACGATGGGCCGCCCTCGCCGTATACGCTCCAGATACACGAGAACGTCGATTCCACGGAATACACGGTCGCCGAGGGCGCCGATGCGTTCGTGCCGGCCGCGGGAGGCGCGGTTCTCGCGATCATGGGAGACGACGGCGGCGCGAGCGTCGAGCTTCCCTTCCCGTTCACCTTCTTCGGCGCCGCGTACGACGGCGTCAACGTGAGCACCAACGGGTTTCTCTCGTTCGGGCGGGGAGTGAGCGCCTACGAATGCATGCCGCTCCCGATGCCCGGCCCGCCCACCGGCATCGTCGCCGTCTGCTGGTCGGATCTGCGACCCGCGGCCGCAACTCGGATCGTTGCGTCGGTCCTCGGCGACGCGCCGCGGCGCTCCCTGACGTTCACGTGGAGCGACATCAGCATGTGGGGGTACTCCGATCAGGAGACCATCACCTTCCAGGCGAGCCTGTATGAAGGCACGAATGCCATGGTATTCCGCTATGGCGATACGGTCTTCGACCCGTCGTGGCAGTCATTCGCGGACCACGGAGGCAGGGCCTCGGTAGGTATCCAGGGCGAGGGCGCGGCCTCGGCGGTGCTGTACAGCTTCAACGAGCCCACGCTGTCGGATGGCCTCTCCGTCACGTTCACGCCGGCTGCCGGCGTCTTTTCGCGCGGCGATGCCAACCGCAACGGCCGCATGGACCTGAGCGATGCCATCGCGATCCTGTTGCAGCTCTTTCGGAGCGCCCCCATAGGCTGCGCCGACGCCTCCGACGGGAACGACGACGGGCAGCTCACCATCGCCGATCCCATTCGCGTGCTCGGCCGCCTTTTCAGCGGCGATGCGCCGCTCCCGCCGCCCTATCCGGGGCGCGGAACCGACCCCACCGATGACGCCCTCGGCTGCGGGGACGCGTAGGCCTCCGCCCCAATCGCAATCGTTCCGCCTGTGCACTCGGACGGACACGGAAAGGTAACCGTTCACAGGGCATCCCGAACACGCGAATCTCCGCGTTCACTACATCACGTTCCGGCGTCCTTCATGGCGCCCTTTCTGATTCAGCACAGAGAAGACAGAGGCCACAGAGAACGAAACGTGAGACGTTGCGTGGCTCCGTGTCAAGTGCGGCGGTCTCTCTCCGTATTCTTCTCTGTGCCCTCTGTGCCTCTGTGGTTTCTTCTCCGTCAGATGACACCTGTCCGTGTGCCCGAACACGGCGAGAACACCGTGAACGGTTACGTGGTTTCTTCCCGTCGCAGTCCTCGCGCCTTCGCGGCTGTTGTCGTCTCCCGCGCCTCCCGCGACCAGCCCCCGTCTTGGCAAACCGCGCGCGCGCGGTGTACCATGAGTCCTTGGCTCACGGCGGCGAGCTCCCCGGACTTTCAAGGAGCATGGCGATGACCGACTACGAGACATGGGAAGACCCCCTTGCCACGCGCTACGCGACGGCGCCCATGCGGCGGCTTTTCTCCGAGCGCAACCGCATCCGCACCTGGCGCACCGTGTGGCTGGCGCTGGCCGAGGCCCAGCGCGAGCTCGGGTTGGAGCTCGTCACGGCCGAGGCGATCGAGCAGATGCGCGCGAATCTCGACCGCATCGACTTCGCCGCGGCCGAGGCCAAGGAGCGCGAGATCAGGCACGATGTCATGGCGCATGTCTACGCCTTCGGACTGGCCTGCCCGCAGGCGGAGCCGATCATCCACCTCGGAGCCACGTCGGAGTGCGTGTGCGGGAACGCGGACCTGATGCTGTACCGCGAGGGGCTCAGCCTCATCACGTCGCGCCTGGTGACCGTGATGGCGCAGTTGGCCGGCGAGGCCGACGCCCGCGCCGACCTGGTCTGCCTGGGCTACACCCATTTTCAGGTCGCCCAGCCGACCACCGTGGGGAAACGCCTGGCCTTGTACCTGCTCGACTTCCTGATGGATCTCGACCGCATCGAGGACATCGAGCGCGTCTTCTTCGCGCGCGGCGTCAAGGGGACCACGGGGACGCAGGCCAGTTACCTCGCCCTGCTCGGCGATGACGCCAAGGTCAAGGAGCTCGACCGGCGCGTCGCGGCGAAGCTGGGCTTCAGCGGCGTCTTCCCGGTGACCGGCCAGACCTACACGCGCAAGTTCGATGTGAGCCTCGTCGAGGCGCTCGCCGGGATCGGCGGCTCGGCCCACAAGTTCGCGGTCGACCTCCGCCTGCTCTCCCACCTCAAGGAGATCGAGGAACCCTTCGGGAGATCCCAGACGGGAAGCTCGGCCATGGTCTACAAGCGCAACCCCATGCGCTCGGAGCGCGTGACGTCGCTCGCGCGCGTGCTCATGGCGGTTCCCGGGGTGCTGCGCGCCACGCACGCCAACCAGTGGCTCGAGCGCACGCTCGATGACTCGGCCGCGCGCCGGCTGGAGATCCCGCGCGCATTTCTGCTCGCCGACGCCATCCTCAATCTCCTCCAGAACATCACCGCGGGCCTCACGGTGCGCCCCGATGTGATCGGCAACCGTCTGGCGCAGTACCTCCCGTTCCTGGCCACCGAGGAGATCCTCATGGAGTGCGTGCGCCGCGGCAAGAGCCGGCAGGACATGCACGAGCGCCTCAAGAAGCACGCGCGGGACGCGTGGGAAGCCATGCTCGGCGCCGGCGACCGCGACCGGCTCGTGGCGCTCATCGATGCGGACGGCGCGATTCCGCTCCGCCGCCCCGACATCGAGGCGCTGCTCGGTCGCACCGGCCGTTTCGCGGGCTGCGCGCCCCGCCAGACGCGCGAGTTCGTGGCGGCGGTCAGGAAGCGCCTCGCCCCCTACAAGGACCGGATCGGGTCGTTCGGCGATGCGGTGAACGTGTGAGGACGCCATGCCCATGGTCGGACTGAGGTTCTGTGCGGGCATTGCGGTGATCGCCGCATGGCTCGCCGCCGCGGGGTGCGGAGGCGATGCGGGCGCTCGGCGGGCGCCGATATCCGCGGCGCGGCCCGATGCGCTGGCCCAGCCCGAGCTCCTGTGGCTGCGCGCCGACGACATGGCCCAGCCCATCGTGGTATGGCTTCGCGCGGTCAAGGCGCACGATACCGCCGCCCTGCAGCGCGCCCTGTCCTCTCGCGTCGAGGCGCGCCTCGGTCCCATCGACTGGAACGATCTGCTCGCCTACTACGAGCGTACGTGGGGCGAGCAACTCGGGGAGTGGCGCGTCGAGGATTTCGCCTTCGTCGGCACCGTGCAGAGGGAAGGCGAGCTCGATGCCGCCGAGGTCTCGATCATGTTCGCGCCCCGCGGCGGAGCGCGCAAGCCGCTCAAGGTCGATGTCGTGCGCGAGGGCGCGCGCTGGTGCGTCGACGAGTTTCCGCGCAACTTCGCCCGCCGCGGCGCACGGTGAGGAACGGCCGCATGCGCAACCTTGCAGACCTGCTCGTCGAGAAGACGCGTGAGAATCCGGCCGCGGAGTATTTCCGCTATCGCCGGGAGGACGCGATCTCGTCGCTGTCGCGCGCCGAGACGGCGCGCCGCGCCGCCCTGTGGGCCGATGCCCTCGCGCGGCACGGCGTGCGCCCGGGGGACCGCGTCGCCATCGTGAGCGAGAAATCGGTCGCCCACGCCGTGTCGTTCTTCGCCGTGTTCTCCTGCGGCGCCGTCGCCGTCCCGGTCGCCGAGGAGCTGCCGGAAGCCGAGATGCGGTTCATATTCTCGGATGCCGACCCGGCGCTCATCCTGGCATCGGATGCCTACCTTGCGAAGGCCGGGGCCGCCGCCGGCGGCGTTCCCGTCCTCGCGCTCGGCGCCCTGCCGTCGGAGGGCGCGGCCGAACTCGCCCCCGGCCCCGCGGCCCCCGGCGACGTGGCATGCGTGATCTACACCTCGGGCTCCATGGGGAGGCCCAAGGGCGTCATGCTCACGCACAGGAATTTTCTGGCCAACAGCGCCAGCTCCGTCGAGCTCATCGGCGCCGCGGGCGGCGATGTCGTGCTCTCGGTGCTCCCCTACTGGCACTCGTTCGCGCTCACCGTGGAGCTTTTCACGCTGCTCCTCGCGGGCGGCGTCATCGCCATACCGAAGGACAAGCGCGACTTCACGCGCCACATGGGGGAGTACCGCCCCACGATCGTGCTCCTCGTGCCGCGCATCGCCGCCATGCTCAGGCAGGGCATCGCCGATCAAGTCGCCGCCGGCCCCGCGTGGAAGCGGCGGCTCTTCGCGCGGGCGCTCGCGAACGCCGCGCGCGTCTGCCGCGCCGACCCCGGCCTGTGCGGCACGCCGTGGGCCCGGCTCATGCGGCGGCTCTATCTGCGCACGGTGCTCGGTCCGCTCCGCGCGCGCCTCGGCGGCGCGTTCCGGTTCTTCGTGAGCGGCGGCGCCCCGCTCGACCCCGAGTGCCAGACGCACTTCACGCATCTGGGCATTCCCATCTACCAGGGGTACGGCCTCACCGAGTCCAGTCCCGTCGTTTCCGCCGGCAACGCCGTCGTGCATCGCCTGGGCTCTTCGGGAGCAATCGCGTCCTGGCTGCTGCCCGGGGGCGGCGGCGATTTCACCTTCGAGGACGATGCGGGGCGGCGCGGCAAGGACCTCAGGGGAGAACTGCTCCTGCGCGGGGACTGCGTCATGGCGGGGTACCGGCGGCGCGAGGAGGAGACCGCGGCGGCCCTGCGCGACGGCTGGCTCCGCACGGGCGACGTCGGCTACGTGGACGGCGACGGGTACCTCTACCTTGCGGGCAGGCGCACCAACCTCACGTGCCTCGTGGGCGGCGAGAAATTCCACCCCGAGCCCATCGAGGAGCGCCTCAAGTCCGCCGCCATGATCGCCGACTGCGTCGTGTTCGGCGAGGGCTGCAAGAACGCCTACGCGCTCGTGGTGCCATCCGCCGAGGAATCCGACGGCATGCCGCGCGAGGATGTCGTCCGGCGGATCCGCGGCGAGATCGCGCGGTTGCTGGCCGACTCGCCCGCGCACTGGCGCCCCAGGGATTTCGCGCTCATTCCCCCGCTCTCGATCGAGGACGGCCTCTTGACCTCGACGATGAAGGTCAGGCGGGCGCGCGTGCTCGCGCATCACGAAGAGACGATCCGGGAGCTGTGCGCCCGCAACGGCGATCGCGCGCCGGCGTCGAATCGGACCGCGCCGCGCTGATCAGAAGACGAGCGCCGCCCCCGCGAGCCTCGCCGTCAACTCCCGCATGAGCGCGTCCTCGTCCTCCTCGAGCGCGGCTTCGTACGTCACGGAGAACCGCAGGTACGGGCCCGCATCGTCCCACGGCACCGTGAGCACGAGATACGTGCGCAGGAGATGTTCCGCCGCCGCCTCCGCGGTCGCGAAGACGAGCCCGTCGGCGCCGCGCGGCGCGCGCACGTACAGGAAGTACGTGCCCTCGGGCACGGCGGCGCAGAAGCCGAGCGCCGCGAGCGTGCGGACGAGCTTCTCCAGGCGCCGCCGGTACTTCGCGCGCGCCCGCTCGTGGATCTCGTGGTGCGCGAGCGCCGCGCACGCCGACTTCTGAATCGCCTTGAACTGGCCCGAGTCGCAGTTGTCCTTGACATC
>JBFZCA010000572.1:0-9303 GCA_041308205.1 Planctomycetota bacterium
ATCCTGCGCGGCGAGCTTGCGGGCGGTCCCGCGTTCGTGCTCATGGATTTCGGGCCGCACGGCGGCGGCCACGGCCACCCCGACAAGCTCAACGTGATCGTGGCGGGCCTCGGCCGCACGCTCGCGCCCGACCTGGGGACTTCCGGCTACGGCATTCCGCTCAACGGCGCCTGGTACCGGCAGAGCGTGAGCCACAACGTCGTCGTGGTCGACGGGAAGAGCCAGAAGCCTGCCGCGGGAACGCATGTCTCGTTCAACGGCGAGGGCGCGATCAGGTGGGTAACGGCGCGGTGCGACACGGCGTACCCGGGAGTCGCGTGGACGCGCACGGCGGCGCTTCTCGACATCGGCATCTTGCTTGTCGATCGCCTGGCGAGCGACCGCGAGCACCGCTACGAATGGGTGTACCACAACCACGGGGCGTTCGCGCTGGACGCGCCGCCGCCCGCACGCCTGGCGCCCGAGTCGTTGCCCGCGGGAAGCGGCTACGGGCACCTCGCGAAGGCACGGTCGGCGCCGGCCGAGGCATGCGTGCGCGGGGCCTGGCGTGTGGAGGGGGCGGGCACGGTGGCGCTCGCCGCGGCCGCCGCTCCCGGCATGACGGTCATCGTCGCCGAGGGGCCCGGCAACCCGGCGACCGAGCGACTGCCGGCGCTGCTCCTTCGCCGCACCGCCGCAACCGCGGATTTTGTCGCGTTCCTGGAGCTTGTCCGGGCCGGCGGAGCCGTCTCGGTGCGCGAGGTTCGCGCGAACGCTGCCGGCGGGCGGGTCGACGTCGAGATCGACGGGGCGGCCGGCACGCGGCGCTTCGCCGTCGAGACGGTAGGCGTGCGCGAGCTGCGGTGAGCGGGGACCCACGTTGTCGCGCCGCGGTTCGCCCCCAATAATAGAAGGCGGCAGCGTCTCCACGGCATGAAACGAGGATTTCCATGCGCAGAGTGAAATCGACGGATCTCGTGCGGAGCCGCCGGTGCGCCGCCGGGGCGCTCTTTCTTGCGGCGGCGGCCGTTCACGCGCAGATCACGGTCGAGGGTATTGTCGACAAGACGGTCTACACCGATCGCGCCGTCTTCACGATCGCGGTCGAGGAAGGCTATGACTACACGGCGGCGCTCAACGGGCGACCGGTGCCGGCCGGCGTCGAGGTCGCCGTCGCCGATGCGGACTTCTACGAGCTCGCCGTCAGCCGCACGCCGCAGGCGGGCGGCGCGCCGGAAACGGGCTCGGTCCTCTTCATCGTGCGCGCGAGCGCGCGCGCCGACACCGAATGGGGGCTCCCGCCCTGGACGCCGTTCCCGGGGATTCCATCGGCGGCGGACGAGTTCGCGGGCGCGCAGCTCCGCATCACGGCGCCCGAGCGTTTCCCGCTCGGCCTCGAGATCCCGATCGTCGCGCGCGTCGAGAACGCCGCCGGCGGCCGCGCCGGCGTCAACGGCACGGTGACCGCGGCGGGCGTCCCCGATCTGGCCGTTCGTCTGTTCCGCGGCTGGGGCTCGGGTTTCCTCCCGGCGGCGGCGGTGTCCGGCGAGCGCGCATTCACGGCGCGGGTCGGTCCGATCGGCGCGCAGGTTGCGATGACGATCGAGCCGCAGACGACCTGGACGGCGGTGGGAAGCACTATCAGCGCCTCGGCCGACTGGGGCGATGACGCCCGCGTCCACATCACGGCGAGCATCAGTGTGGCGGCCGGAGCGACGCTCACGGTGGGGGCGGGAAGCGTCGTCAAGCTTGCGCCCGGCGTTGCCGTGACGGTCGACGGCACGCTGCGCGTCAACGGAACGCGCGCGCGGCCGGTCGTGTTTCTTCCCGAATCCCGGAGCACGCCGTGGGGCGGCCTGCGGTTCCGGACGAGCGCGTCGGTCGCCGAATTGCAGGGCGCGATTCTCACGGGAAGCGGCGCCAATCCCACGTGGTTCGATGACAATTCGGGCGTGGGGAGCAGCCACCGCAAGGAGGAGCCGTGCATTTACCTCCAGAACGGCGCGCGCGCAACGCTCGCGGACTGCGCCGTCATCGACAGCCCCGGCCAGTTCGGCCACAGCGAGGGCTCGTATCTCTCGATGACGCGCTGCCTCGTCCAGAAGCACACGACGGGCGGACAGTACAACGGCGCCGCGGTGACGCTCACCGATTGCGCCCTGATCGAGTTTCCCTACGAGGGCGCGCCGTTCGCCGACGCCGACAACGACGGGATGTATCTTTCGAGCGGCACGCACAGCCTCACCGCATGCCTCGTCGGCTGGGCGGGCGATGATGGGATCGACGGCGGCGGCAGCGGGCCCGAGCTCATCACGTTCCAGAGCTGCTGGTTCGAATCCTGCGTGCACGAGGCCCTTGCCATGTCGACGGCCGGCCGGCGCGTCGTGCGCGACCTTGTGCTCACGAACTGCGGCCAGGGCATCGAGTGCGGCTACGGCAGCGAGTCGATCGATGCCGCGCGCTGCCTGAGCACGGCGAACCTCGTCGGCGCGCGCTTCGGCGACTGCTACGACTGGGACTACGACGGGTTCCTGACGGTCGCCGATTCGCTGCTGCTTCACAACCGGCGCGACGTGTGGGGCCGCGCGTGGGACACGTGGGAAGAGCACCTCTCGCAGATGGATATCCACGACAACTACCTGACCGCGGCCGACCCGCTCCACCCCGACAACGCCGTGTGGCAGCCGCCGGCCGATGCGGCGCTGCTCGTGCCGTTCATGCCGGCGCCGGAGGGCGCGGTCGGCATCGGTCTGGCGGCCGGCGCCGACAGCGTCGAGGCATCGGCGGCCGCCGCCGGCGTGCCGGTCAGGCTGAGCACGTTCACGACGCACGCCGTGGCGGTCGACTACACGCTGTCCGCCGCCGGCGAGCCTCTCGCGGCGGGGACGCTGGAGTTTCTGCCCGGCGAGACCCTGAAGCGCATCCCGTTCGACGCGGCGGCGCTGCCCGTGCGGCCGTCCTACGAGATCGTGCTCGCGAACCCCGAGGGCGCGGAGCTCACGGGCGCGACCTTGGTCGCCATCGTCCAGGACATCGTGCTGATCCCGGCGGGGTCGGTGTGGAAGTACCTCGATAACGGCGTCGACCAGGGCGTCGCCTGGCGCGACCAGGCGTTCGACGACGCCGCCTGGGAATCGGGCCCGGCCGAGCTCGGCTACGGCGATGACGACGAGGCGACGGTCGTCGCCGGCGGCCCCTCGACGGCTCGCTTTCCCACGACCTACTTCCGGCGGAGCTTCGATGTGCCCGACCCGACGCTTCTCGACGCGCTGTCGCTCAAGCTCAAGCGCGACGACGGCGCCGTCGTGTACTTGAACGGCGCCGAGGTGCTGAGGGACGGCATGCCGGAGGGGGCGATCGCGTACGAAACCCTGGCGAGCATCACCGTTTCGGGCGACGACGAGGATGCGTTCTACGAGGCCGAGCTCGCGCCCGACGGCCTCGTCGCCGGCGCCAACATCATCGCCGTCGAGGTGCATCAAGTCGCCGTCGACTCGTCGGACGTGAGCTTCGATCTCGAGCTTGCGGCGCGGTACCTGGCGCCGCCGCCGCCCGGCTTCGTTCGCGGGGATGCCAACGGGGATGGGGTTGTTGATCTTTCCGATCCGGTGATGATACTACTATGCCTCTTTGCGGGGCGCGCGACGGACTGCGAGGACGCGCTCGACGCGAACGACGGGGGCCGGGTGGACATCGCCGATGCGGTCTACGTGCTGAGCTACCTTTTCGCGCACGGCGCCGCGATGCCCGCCCCGTTTCCGGCCGGAGGCGAGGACACGACGCCGGATGCGCTCGGCTGCAGCCGATGACGCGGCAGGCCTCGCGCGCCGGCGCGAAGGAGGTTGCCAGGTGACCGAACAGCGGCCTTCGCGGCGCGCCGAGGAGATCACGGCCTTCCAGGTCATGGAGGTCATGGAGGCGGCCAAGAAGCTGGAGGCCGCGGGCGTGTCCGTCATTCACCTCGAGGTGGGGGAGCCGGATTTCCCGACCCCGCCGTGCGTGATCAAGGCCGCGCGCAAGGCGATGCGCGCCGGCCACACGCACTACACCCACAGCCTCGGACTGCCCGAGCTCAGGGAGGAGATCGCGCGGCGCTACGCCGCGGCGGCGCGCGTGCCGCCGTCGCCGGACCAGATCCTCATCACCGCCGGCACCTCGCCGGGGATGTTCCTGCTCTTCGCGGCGCTGCTCGAGCCCGGCGACGAGGTCATCCTCATCGATCCGAGCTACAGTTGCTATCCGAACATGATCAAGTTCGTGGGCGGGAAACCCGTCTACGTGACGGCACGGGCGGCGCAGGGCTTCCAGGTCGATCCGGAGGAGGTTGCGCGCGCGGTCACGCCGCGGACGCGCGGGATCGTCATCAACTCCCCGTGCAACCCCACGGGCGCGGTGCTCGACCACGACCGCATGGCGGCGATCGCGGACCTCGGCGTGCCGCTGATCGCGGACGAGATCTACCACGGCCTGGTCTACGGGCCGCCGCCGCGGACGGCGCTGGCCTACGCCGACACGGCGTTCGTGATCGACGGCTTCTCCAAGCGCTATGCGATGACGGGCTGGCGCCTGGGCTACATCATCGTCCCGCCCGCGTTCGTGCGGCCCATCCAGAAGCTCTCCCAGAACTTCTACATCTCGGCCAACGACTTCATCCAGTGGGCCGCGCTGGCCGCGCTGCGCACGGCGGGACCCGATGTCGAGCGCATGGCGGCCGTCTACGACGAGCGCCGCAGGTTTCTGGGGCCGGCCTTGCGGCGCCTGGGCTTCGACGTGCCGAACGAGGGCCAGGGCGCGTTCTACATCTTCGCGGGCATCCGGCCGTTCGCGCGCTCGTCGCAGGAGTTCATCGACCGCCTGCTTGCGGAAGCGCACGTCGCCGCGGCGCCGGGCAGCGACTTCGGCCCCGCCGGCGAGGGCTTCGCGCGGTTCTCGTACGCCGCGTCGCTCGACACGCTCAAGGAGGCGGTGCGGCGCATCGAGGCGTGGGTCGGGAAGAAGGGGTGAGCCCCGGCCGCCTTCGCCAAGGCTTCGGCGGCCACGGCCCCTAGTCCCACGCCGCCGGGTCCATGCGATAGTAGTCCCGGAGCGCCTTGTAGAGCTCGGGGTGCTTGGCCCGCATGCGGCCGGGCGTCTCGAAGAAATGCTCGGTCGCCACGGCGAAGAACTCGGCCGGATCGGTGGCGCCGTACTCGTCCATCACCGTGCGCTTGCCGCGGCGCACGTCCTTCTTGAAGCGCGAGTACTCCTCCTGGAGCACGCGGGCCCAGTCGGCGAAATCGCGCTCCATGGCGTGCGCGCCCTCGCCGCCCTGGTCGAGCTGATGCGCGAACTCGTGGAGGACGACGTTGTAACCGTCGCCGTAGCCGCTCTCGAGCACCTCGTCCCAGGCGAGGACGACACCGCCGCGCTCCCACGACTCGCCCGCGAAGGAATCCTCCTCTTCGATGAGATCTCCGAGGGCGGGCCCGAACTCATCGGACGCGACGCGCGAGGTGCGCATGTAGGAGGTCGGATGGACGAAGATCTCCTTGAGCGTGGGGTAGTACCGCGGCGGGCGATTGAGGAGCAGCACGCAGGCCTGCGCGGCGATCGTCAGCCTGACCTCGTCGTCGATCGTCCGGCCGCGGCAGCCGATGAATTCCTTCTCTGCGAGGAAGACGTGCATGTGGCCGTGCAGCTCGCGCGCCAGCTCGGGCGGGATCCGGCGGTACAGCGGGGTCGTGCCCTGGACGATCCGGCGCCACTCGTCCGGGAAGGGCGTGGCGCGCAGCGCCGCCCGGCGCCGCTCGCGCCTCGATCGCAGGAGCGCGAGGAGCGCCGCCAGGGCGATGCCGCCCGCGGCCGCGGCGCCGAGAACGATCCAGAGCGATCCCATTGCTACTTCGCGCCGCGGCGCGCGGCGACGGGGGAGGCGTTCGCGCCGCGCGCGGACGCGAGAGCGGGTAGTGTCTGCATCGCGTGACTCCTGAGGCACACGGCCGTCGATTGATTCTACTCGCCGCGGCGGCGGAACCGCAACGAGCGGCATTCACTTCCGCCGCGGCCGCATCCGATAAAAGAATGACTGTCGTTCACGGGAGATGGTACGCATGCGAGTGAGACTCGGGCTTGCGGCGGCGATGCTGCCGGCGCTCTTGCGCGGCAGCCCCGAGATCGCCCCCGGCTTCACGTTCGTCACCGAGACGCCGTTTCGCGGCGACGAGATCGATCTCCGGGAGCCGCGCGGCAGCGAGGAGTTTCTCGACATCTTCTCGTACCGGCAGCCGTTCGCGTGGGAGGAGCAATGGGACCGCAGCGCGATGAAGCTCCGCGCGACCGCCGGCAGCACCGCGACCGACGAGTTCTGGATCGACCAGCGCCTTCACTTCGCCTACGACCTCGCGCAGCGCCTGCGTTTCTGGGCGCGCGCGCTTGACGTCGAAGATTTCGATGGCGGCTACCGGCGCTTCGAGCTGGGCGTCGATGCCGAGGCGTTCCCGTGGCTCTGGTTCGGCGTCTACGGCGAGGCGCTGTCGGAGAAGGGCGAGGACGATCTCGGCATGCGGCTGATCATCCCGCGCGTTCTCGGCCAGCGGGTGACCCTCGGCCTGGAGCTTCCCGATTTGCTCATGAACCGCAAGGGCGGGGATCTCAACCGGCGCTACTCGCGCTACGGGCGCTCGTACTACGTGGATGTCGAGGGGCGGCTCGGGTCGCGCGTCGCCTGGCACTGGGGCGTGCGGGGCAATGCGCCGCTCGAGCTCGAGGACGAGGACCGCCTGCTCGACTTCCGCTACGGCCAGGTGTCCGCCTACGGCCGCCTGCGCGCCGACGTGACCGAGCGCCTGACCTGCGTCCTGTATGCGGCCGGCGAGGGCGCCGATAAGGACTACCGGCCGTGGAGCGGCTCGACGTTCGAGCGCGAGGATTTCCTCCGCCGCGCGTACCAGGGCCGCGCCGAGGTGCGCTACGCGGCCGCGCCCGCGATCACGCCGTACGGCGGCGTGCGCGTGTTCAGGCTCCAGGAGAAGCAGCGCTTCCTCGATGAGGACTGGCCCACCGACCTGTACCGCCACCGGGAGTACCTGGGCTACGTGGGAACCGAGCTCGCGCTGACCAGGCACGCCGTGTTCAGGCCCGAGGTGATCGCCGGCCACCTCGACCGCGTGATCAGGGCCGCCGAGCCGGGAGGCCCGGATCGCACGTCGCACCGCTGGCTCGGGAAGCTCTGCCTGCCGCTCGATGTCAGGTTCGCCGGCAACGCGGGCGTCATCGCCAATGTGACTCTCGACCTGGACGAGATGAAATTCGGCGGCGGCATGCTGTCGTTGCAGATGACATACTGACGGGCGGACGGTAGACTGCAGCTATCTAACGCAGGGCAGGCGGCCCCGTTCCGATCCCGGGCGGCATGCACAGGAGCTTCCCATGCAGCGACGCGCGTTTCTGCGATTTCTCGGCGGCGCGGCGGCGGCGGCGGCGCTCCGTTCCGGCGCGGCGGCATCCGAAGGGCGGCCTCCGCTCAACTTCGTGGTCATCCTCATCGATGACCTCGGCTGGACCGATGTGGGCTGCTACGGCAGCAGATTCTACGAGACCGCCGGCGTCGACCGCCTTGCCCGCATGGGCATGCGCTTCACGAACGGCTACGCGGCCTGCACGGTCTGTTCGCCGACGCGCGCGAGCATCCTCACGGGGAAGTACCCCGCGCGGCTGCACATCACCGACTGGATCGCGGGCCACGCGCGGCCGCACGCCAAGCTGCGGATTCCCGACTGGACGAAGTACATGCCGCACGAAGAGGTGACGTTCGCCGAGACGCTCAAGGCCGCGGGCTACGCCACGTGCCTCGTCGGCAAGTGGCATCTCGGATCGCGGCCCTACTTCCCCGAGACCCAGGGCTTCGACATCAACATCGGCGGCTGCGAGCGCGGCCACCCGCCGAGCTACTTCGCCCCCTACAAGATCGACACCATGCCCGAGGGCCCGGCGGGCGAGTATCTGACCGACCGCCACGCCAAGGACTGCGAGGCGTTTCTCGATGCGCACCGCGCGAAGCCGTTCCTGCTGTATCTCGCGCAGTACGCGGTGCACACGCCGCTCCAGGCCAAGAAGGACCTCACGGCCGAGTACGAGACCAAGGCGAAGTCGCTGCCCGACTCCCCCCAGAAGAATCCCGTCTACGGCGCCATGGTGCAGAGCATGGCCGAGTGCGTCGATCGCGTGATCTCGAAGCTCGCGCAGCTCGAGCTCCTCGACCGCACGGCGATCATGTTCCTCGGCGACAACGGCGGCCTGCTCGGCGGCGCGCGCAATCCCGTGACGTGCAACCTGGGGCTGCGCGCGGGCAAGGGCTCGGCCTACGAGGGCGGCGTGCGCGTGCCGTTCATCGTGTACTGGCCGGGCGTGACGGCGCCCGGAAGCGTCTGCGATGTTCCGGTGATAAGCTGCGACCTCTACCCGACCGTGCTGGCGATGGCCGGCCTCGCGGGCGATCCCGCGCATTGCGCGAACGTCGATGGCGAGAACCTGGCGCCGCTCCTTCGCGGCTCGGGCACGCTCGCGCGCGATGCGCTCTACTGGCATTATCCGCACTATCACCCCGGCGGCGCGACGCCGTACGGCGCCGTGCGCGAGGGCGATTTCAAGCTGATCGAGTTCTACGAGGACGGCCGGGTCGAGCTTTACAACCTCAAGGAGGACCAGGCCGAGCAGCGCGACCTCGCCGCCGCCATGCCGGAGAAGGCGGCCGCCCTGCGCGCGAAGCTCGATGCGTGGCGGCGGCGCGTGGGAGCGCAGATGCCCGCGCCGAACCCCGCCTACGATCCGGCGAAGGACAAGTAGCGCGCGCTCACGCGATGCGATACCGCCCGTTCGCCTTCGCGAGCAGGCCGTCCTTGACGAGTCCCGCCAGGGCTTCCGCAAGCATTGCCTCGTCCGCGCCGAGCGCGCGTGCGAGCGCCGCCGCGGTGCGCGGCCGCCCGTGCACGAGCGCGGCGAGAATCCTGCCGCGGAGCTGCCGGCGCGAGCCCTCGAAGGGCGGCTGCCGGCGGTAGTGCGCGCTCAAGCGGCCGGGGTTGCCGAGCTTCTTCTTGAGCAATGCGCCCCAGTCCATGAGCGCCGAGTACCAGGCGCGGGGGTTGCGGCGATCGAGCGTGCGCGCGACGAGCGGCAGCAACCGGGCATCGGGCACCGCCGCCCGGCCGGGGAAGAAGTGGTGCAGGAACACCGTGCGGATGTTGGTCTCGATGTAGACGACGGGCATGTTGAAGGCGTAGGCGCAGATGGCGGCGGCCGTCGGCGCGCCGATGCCCGGCAGCCGCGCGAGCCGCGCGGGAGATCGGA
>JBFZCA010000573.1:0-17513 GCA_041308205.1 Planctomycetota bacterium
GGACGTGCATCATGATGGGGTTCTCGGTGACCCAGGGCGCGATCGTCCGGAACGCCTTGCGCACCGCCAGCCCCTGGCGCTCGCGGTCGTCGCTGTCGTGGACGAGGACGTACGTGCGGTAGGTCTCGAACGCCTCACCCGGCGCCAGCGTCACACCGGGACCGATGGGGGGCCGGCTCTCCAGGAGGCACGTCGCCTCGCGCCGGTAGTTGACCTGCGTGTCGTACTCGGGGTCGGTCACCCAGTAGATCGTCGAGCTCGCGCCGCCGACGAGCGTGTCGCTCCCGAACATGTAGTCGCTGAAAGCCTGCAGGTCGGGGACGCCGTGCCTGCGCGAGGGCGTCTCGACCGCCGACTCGGCCTCGACCGCGGCGAGGATCTCGCTCGTGAAGGCGTCGATCGTGACGGGCGCCTCCGTGCCGTTGTGGATCACGAGCCACTTGGCGATGAGCGGCAGGCCGTCGTACATCTCGTAGCTCACCGAGACGCGCACCGTGCCGCCGTCCGGCGCGCCCGCCGCCCGCTCGCCGAAGGCGCGGAAACCGCCGACCCGACAGCGCGCGGCCGCGCCCGGCGCGCTGAAATCATCCGCGCCGCCCGAGCGGCTCGTCTTGCCGATGCGCACGCGCGCGGGGTCCGTGCCGGCGAGCGGCGCCTCGCGGCGCGCGATGCGTTGCCAGGCTTCGCCCTCGACGGCGGCTTCCAGGTGTGCCGTCGCGCCCCGCAATCGGATGCGCAGGCGGTACGCCTTGCCCTCCGCGAGGCCGGGCGGCATGAGCTCGCCGCGCCGGTCGGTGACGCCGAAGCACTTCTGCCCGGGGCGGAGGAAGAACTTCAGGAACTCGCCGTTCTCCCAGAGAAGGCACATGCCGGGGCCCCACGATGCGCTTCCGTCGGCGAACGGATCGACAAGGCACTCGACCGTGCGGACGCCCGCCGGCAGGTCGCGTTCCGCGAAGACGCACGCGTTCTCGGCGGCGGTGATGACGCCGGCCGCATTCCCGCGTCCGAAGCCGCCGCCCTCGGCGGCGGGGCTGACGTGCACGCGCCACGCGGCATCCGGGTTCGAGAAGCTCTCGCTGACGAGGACGGGACCCGCGGGCGCCTCCGCCCCGAGAATGCGCGCCGCGAGATCGTCGCCGGCCGCGAACTCGAGCGTGAGGCGCTTGCCGGGAGGCGGCCACGGGAGGTCCTGGCACCAGCGCACGCGTTTCCACTGCATGTGGGCCTCGGCGGGGCCGGTCCGGGCCGACTCGAACGCGAAGGCGTCGGGGTCGCCCTGCATGGCATCGATCCACTCGGGCAGGAGGTAGGCGTGGTCGGGCTGGCCGATGAGCCCGCCCACGTCACAGGCGACGCCGTTGAGCGTGACCCGCGCCTCGGGCCTGACCGCGCGAAGGAGCGACGCGCCCGTCATCAGGTTGTCGAGGGCCGTGGTCGCGGCATTGGGCGCGCGCCGGAACACGCGCCTGACGAGCCCGTTCGTCAGGATGAGCTCGCGGCCCTCGTCGCGGATCTCGGTGCGCTCGACCGGCCGGGCGACGAGCCAGTCCTCCGCGGGGTCGCCGGCGGGCTGGACGGCCGCGCCGCGCTGGACAATGTCCGCCGCAGCGCCGGCGCCGGCGAGGATCGCCGCCGCGATCAACGCACGGAGGGCATAGCGTGATCGGATGCGAGAACGCATGGCGTGAATCTCCTTCTGGGTGCGGCGCGAGGGCCGCGCTACTTGCCTTTGCTTTCGGGCGCCGCGAACAGCGCCGCGACGGCGGCGTGACCGTTCCGGGACGCGAAATCGACGGCCTTGTCGCCGTCGATGTCGGTTCGCGCCGGATCGGCGCCGTGCGAGAGCAGCGCGCGGACGACCGCGATCTGCCCCTCGGCGGCCGCGAACATGAGCGCGGTCCAGCGCTCGTCCTTGTCGCAGATGTTGGCGTCGGCGCCGCGTTCGAGGAGGAGCCGCACCGTCGCCTCGTAGGGGCCGCTTGCCGCGTACATGAGCGCGGTGCGGCCCATCGCGTCCTGGGCCTGCACGTTCGCGCCGCGCTCGAGCAGAAGCCGCCCGACCTCGACGTGTCCGTTGAACGCCGCGAGCATGAGCGCGGTCCTGCCCTCGGCGT
The DNA here is from genome assembly GCA_041308205.1 of Planctomycetota bacterium. GTDB lineage: Bacteria > Planctomycetota > UBA8108 > UBA8890 > UBA8898 > UBA8898. The sequence continues at coordinate 2,118 of JBFZCA010000573.1, forward strand.
TCGTGTCGGCGGGCGCTGCTCCCCGTGCGAGCAGCGTGCGCGCCTTCTCCAGTTCGCCCGCGAGGGCCGCTTCCCGGAGCGACTCGTTGAGCTCGGCGGCATTGGGCGGGGGCGTCTTCGGCTGCTCGGCGCGGCTGCAGCCCCCGCCGAATGCCGCGATCACGCCCGCGGCCACGGCGCACGCGACGCGGAGGCGATGCGAAGATGCGCGCTGCAAAGACACGAAAGACTCCTTTCCGGCGCGACGCGGCCGCGGTGCCCGCGGACTACTCGCCGGCGGGCGGGAGCGGCGCCAGCGTGATGTTCCTGTACCACGCCTCGCCGGGCGGCCCGCCGTGGATCTGAAGGCCGATGAGCCCCGTCTGCTCCAGGCTCTCGTCCGGCTCGGTGTAATCGACGGTCTTGACGCCGTTGAGCCAGAGCTCGATGCGCCGGCCCTGGCAGCGGATGACGTACGCGTTCCAGCCGTCGGCCTTGACGATCGTCTGCTGGACCTCGGGCGTCGGGCCGGCGAGCACCTTGTTGCGGCGCGACTCGTCGTAGAGGCACCCCCAGTAGTTCGGGGAGCCCTGGCTCATGTCGACCTGGTAGCCGCGCATCTCGTGATGGTCGGGAATGCGCCGGCTGCGGATCTGGACGCCCGCGTTCGTCGCCGCGCCCAGCAGCCGCGCCTCGAGCTTGAGCTCGAAGTCGGCGAATTCCGGCATCGCGCACAGGAACTCGTTGCGGGGCGCCGGCTTGTCGAGCGAGCCGCCCACGATGGCCCCGTCCTGGACGCGGAAGCAATCCATGTTGCCTTCCCAGCCGGTGAGCGTCTTGCCATCGAAGAGCATCAGGGCCAGGGGCTCCGGGGCGGCGGCGCCGCCCCCCTGGGGGGCCGACCGGCAGCCGCAGAGGAATGCCGCAGCGAACATCGCGAAGACGTACACGTTGCGCACCATAGAAACCTCCATGCGTCAGTGTGAACGGATGCATCGTACATCACGGAACGCGATACGTCTCGCCCCCTTGGCGGTGCATATTCGGTGAACCCGTGCGTCGAAACGTGCAATGAACGCGTCCGTTGCGCAATTGCGGCTCTGCCGGCGCCATGGGGACCGGGAGCGAGGTTCTCTCCGCGGCTATCGCTCGGCGTCCCTGCTCACCCCTACACAACCCCCCTTCCGTCCCTTCAGGGGAAGGGGGGAAACGCTGGCCACGGCCGGCACCTCCAGGGCCACGGGTTCACCGAATATGTACCCTTGGCGCGCCTGGGCTTTCGCGTATGATGAAGGCGTGTCGCCCGTGCGGGCGGCGCGCCTGTCCACAACCGACAAGGAGGTTACCATGCAGCGTGCGCGTACCGTGTTCATGGCGTTGGTGTTCGCGGGTCTCCTCGCCGCGCCCCTGGGCGCGAAGCCCAAGGTGCTGCTCCTCGTCGGCGGCGAGATTCACGACTGGAAGGGCGTCGGCGACAGCGTCCAGAAGACGCTCGAGGCCTCGGGGCTCTTCGAGATCACGCGCGTCGAGAACGATCTGAGCTTCTTCACGGCGGAGAAGCTCGGCGCCTTCAACGTCGTCGTCTTCTACTGGACGCTCGGCACGCTCACGACAGAGCAGCGCGCGGGGCTTCTCGAGACCGTCGCGGCGGGAAAGACCCATTTCGTGACCTTCCACAGCGGCGCCGACTCGTTCCGCGGCGACCCGGCGTACAGCGCGTTCGTCGGCGGGCACTTCATCGGGCACCCCGCGTACCGCCAGTACGAGGTCAGCTTCACGCCGGTCGACCACCCGATCACGAAGGGTCTCGGAGACCGCTTCTTTCACACCGATGAGCAGTACCTGCTCGACTACGATCCGCGGGTGACGGTGCTCGCGCAGGGCATGCACAAGGGCGTGCTCATGCCCTCGGTCTGGGTCAAGAAGTGGGGGCAGGGCCGCGTCTTCTACACCGGCATGGGCCACGACTCGAAAGCCTGCGAGGCCGAGATCTTCAAGAAGATCATCACGCGCGCGACGGCCTGGGCCGCGGGAGTCGAGGTGCCGGCGTAGGGGCCGTAGGAATGCCGCGGGTGTTTCGATGGGACCGGAAGCAGTGAAGCGGCCGGACGACGATCCCGAGCCGCAGGAGCTTCTCCCCGAGGAGCTGCGGCAGGACTGGGTCGTGCTGCCGAAGTGGTCGCCGACCCAGATCTTCCTCGTCGGCTTCCTGCTCGGGGCGGGAGCGGCGCTGTTCGCCTACGGCCTCGCCGTGGGCGATGGCCTGGCGGCGAGCATGCTCGGCGTCGCGCTCGCGCTCGCCGCGATTCAGAACAAGATCATCCCGTGGGATCGGCGCGCGCTGGCGCAATTGCGCGCGTGGCGGGGATAGAACCCCTCGCGCCGCGAGGGGCTCTATCCCCGCCCGTCCGGAGGCGCGGGCCTTTACTGCCAGTAGTCGTCGCAGCCAAGGTTGTCGCGCGTCGGGTCGTCCTGGATCTCGCCCGGCGTCGTGCCCGGCGGAAGCCTGTCCTTCGCGAAGAGATACGCGAGCATCTTGATGGGGTCGGCGATGTCGATCATCCCGTCGTCGTTGACGTCGGCCGCATCCTCGCAGGTGATCTTCCCGGTGCTGAAGAGATACGTGAGCAGGGTTATGGCATCGGCGATGTCGAGCGCGCCATCGTTGTTGGTGTCGCCGCGCACGAACCGCTCGTTCACGCACAGGTTCATCTCGACCTCTCCCCGGTAGGGTACGCAGTCCGTCGCCACGGCAACGAGCATTGCGATGTCTCCGCGTGCATAATCGCTCGAGGGAAGGAAGCCGCGGCCCTCGGCATCGGTGAAGGCCAGCGCGAACTGGCCGGCGGGGCCGGTCAGACACAGCCGCGCATTGACGACCGGCGCCCCGGCCGCGTCCCGCACCAGCACGGCGATGCGGTCAGGCGGCAGCACGCACGAGGGATGGCTGACGGCCAGCACCGCCGGCGGCTTGATCCAGAGGGGCAGCTCGGGGTCTCCCATGAGGTTGAGCGCGAATATCGCCCAGCGGTGGGGCGCACTGTCGGTCATCCACGACATGCGGTTGTGCAGGCGTCCGACGTTCCGGTAGGACGACAGCCCCTTCCAGAACTCCCGCTCCAGGTCGTCGCCCGAGCCCACCCAGCTATAGCGCGAATTGCCGACGTAGGCCGCGGCGCCGCCCGTCGCGGTCTTGACGAAGTGCTCGGCGACGCAGTCGTTGTCATCGAAGCGGCCCGTCGAGCACGACTCGGCGTACACCGCGCCGCCCTTGAACCCGTTCGCGAGCAGCGCCACGTCGTCGCGGTGGACGCCGGCGCAGCCGGCCGCGTTCCCGTGCCCCGTGAGGCTGACGAGGTTGTAGCCGGTCTCCAGCTCGGCCTTCATGGCCGGGCGCGAGAGCTCGAAGAGGTCGGGGTCGGGATAGCCGGGCGTGTCCTCCCAGTCCTGGTAGTAGCGCGTGCGCGACGTGACCTGCGGCGCGCGCACGGCGAGCAGATCCTTGATCTCCTCCTTCTCGACGACCGAGCTGTCCGGGTCGAAGCTGTCGAAGAAGAACTTGGCGGGGTGGATCTGCGCAAGCGGCCCGCGCACGAGCACGTACGGGGTGGGCAGGGGAATCTCGAACTGGATGATCCACATGTCGATGTACCACTCCGAGCGGGTGCTGTAGGAGTTGCTCGTGCAGAAGTAGTACCCCAGGTGCGTTGCGTCCGCGTCGCGGTTGTAGGGCACGTACCAGTAGTCGCCGGCGCCGTCGTAGGCCACGAGGTCGTACACCGTGGGATTGACCGCGCTCTTGAAATTGCACTTGCTGCGCGATGTGGCGGCGGAATAGAAGTACTTGCCGACGTCCGGCGGATCGGCCGCCGCCTCCTCGACGGCCGGGCCGCCGCTCCAGTTCGCCGAGCCGAGGAGCAGCTTGCGGACAAACGTGCTTGTGATTCCGCTCCCCTGATCGTAGGCGATGGTCTTGTCGACGAACGCCTTGGCCTCGGCGCCGCTCTCCACCGGCGCCCGCCCCAGGACCAAGTTCGGCCAGTACGAGACGCCGTCCAGGGATGTCGTGTTGTTGTACTGTCCCCAGAGCTTGTTGTCGTTCAGATCCCAGTCGTGCTTGCCGGCCTGATCGTAGAGCGGCGAGACGAGACTCGCGTAGTACCGGTCGGTGGGGATCGTGTTGCAGTCCAGCGCCGCGTAGAAGTCCGTGCTCTGTATGTCGGCCGAAGGGCCGGCCAGGCGCACGTAGGCGGTCTTGACGGCGGAGGCCGTGGCGTACGAGTCGCTCGTCACGTACTGCCAGCCGGGATTGGTCGCGCTGGGGTTCGTGACGCGCGCGAACGCACGGCCCGTCGCCTGGGAGACGATGAGCGTGCCGAGCTCGATGTTGTTGCGGTGGTGAATGCGGACGAACTGCGTCGCGGCGTCGTAGTAGCAGCAATCCTCCTCGGGGACGGCGACGGAGTCGAGGAACAGGTAATGACTTCCGTTGCACACGTTGCCCGTGACCCTGCGCGGCGGTATGACCGACACGTCGCCGCCGAGGAGCACCCAGTAGGTGTTCCAGTTCGCGCGGGCGTGCTTGAGGAAATTGCGGATGACCTCCTGGAGGTCGCGCGTCTCGATCGTATCGAAGATGCCGTAGCGCCGATCCATGATGTCCTTGATCGTGACGACGGCGGCCTTCTCTCCCTTGGAGGTCTTCCAGGCGGCGAGCCGCTCGAACTCGGCCGTCATGTCGCCGGTCAAGGCGGCGCCCGGCGTCATGTCCTCGTTCCACTTGGTGTTGTCGGTGATGATCAGGTACCAGGCGTCGAGCTTCTCGAAGAAGGGGACGCGGGGCAGCGCGACCAGGTCATCGGGGTTCACGATCTCGGCCCGGAGGTCCTCGATCTCCACGATGTCGACGTAGGTCGGCTCCTTGATCTCGGGCGTCGTGCCGCCCGACGCGGAGATGCCGACCGTGACGCTTGATGCCATCTGGAGGACCCCCTCGCGGGGACGCCACGTGACGGGGAAGACGTCGATCGTCACGACGTCGTAGCCGGCGATCGTCTTTGTCTCGCGAATGCGGGCATGCGCGGGCGGCCAGACGGGGTACTGGGCCAGGCCGGGGTCGGGGGGAATCGCATGGGCCTCGGCCGGGTAGAACAGGGGCGTTTTGTCCTCATCGAGCGGAAACTCGGGCGGTTGCACCTCGCGGCCGGCTTGATACCCCTGCTGCCATTGAACGATCGGCTGGTCCTCCTTGTAGACGACCTGGCCGGCGTCCACGATGAGGTCGGCGATCTTGGCCCCCGCCGGCACCGCGACTTTGCGCGTCACGAAGGGCAGCACCGGGAAACCGGGTTGCGACGTGTGGCTCGCGCCGATCATGCGGACCGACGTGATCTTGGTCTGCTTGGGCGGATAGAACGCCTCGCGCACGATCACGTCGTCGAGATCGAACTTCTCGACGAACCTGACCGACTCCTGGCCGAGGGCCGCCGCGGCCGCGAGCGACGCCGCGAGCGCGAGCGCGCCGCGCCGCGGGCGGCGGGAACGATGCGCGTGGTGCAGGTGGATCGACATGGTACCGCCTCCTCGGGTGTTTTCTCTGCCGCCGCCGCCGGTCCGGCGCGGGCGCACGACCGGCGCTGCGTACGTTTCGACGAAATGCATACCTGCCGGAGCCGCGACCCTTGCATTTGCATTGTACATCAGGAGCCCCGCGGGACAACGGGAAATCGCCGCGGAATTCGGCGCCGCGCGGGCCGCGCCGAGCGGTCGCCCGACTCGACGTTCATTGCCGCCGGCGATAGAATACAAGGCCCCGCCGGATATGATCGGATGGGAGTGTTGCACGCGCGGCGGGGATCCGAGCCCGCCGGGAGCGTGCGCGCGGCGCCGGAGGAGAGTCGGTATGTCGCTTCAGAGAATGGACTTGGGATCGCAGCAGGTCGTGCTGCACGGCACGGGCGCCGTGTGCGGCACGCCCCGCGAACTTGCGGCGAGCCATGCGTTTGCACAGGTCGTGCAGGCGCATGTCGACGAGCTCAGACGGCAGGATTCGACGCTGCTGGAGCGCATCCCCCTGGGGCTCGAGGACCAGGGCGGCGTGTCGCGCCTCGTCGCGCTCCTCTGCGAGCTTGCCGAGGCGCCGTGGGAGCGGGCGGCCGGAATACCGGCGGGCATGCGGGACGATCCTGCGTGCCGGGATGCGCTCCACCGTTTCGTCGAGGGGCTCTACGACTTCTGGCGCCGGCACGTCAGGTACATGGTCGTGCGCTCGATTCCCGGCGGCGAGAGCCACGAGCGACGGCCCTACCGGGCGTTCAACACGACGGTCGAGCAGCTCACCCACCTCGTGCGCGGCCTGTACCGCGACGTCTGCGAGAACATCACCGGCGACCATCCCCGGGTTTACCGCCAGGTTCCCGCGGGCTGCAACGTCGGCATGATCGCGGTGCCGCGGAAGGTCGATCTGCCCGCGCCCTACGCGCGGCTCCTGCGCGATATCCCGTTCATCCGCCAGATGTGGATCGATCCGCCCATGATCATCGATCCGCCGATCAACAAGCGCATGGGCGTGTTCCGCCGCGTCGAGCGGAATCCGCTGGAGCGCGTGGCACTCGACCCGACGAAGTTCCTCTGCTACCCGGCGCAGGTGGGGCCGCTCGTCATCCTCGTCTGCTTCCACCAGGAGTTCATGGGCCTCGGCGCATCGCTCGCGAACCTGTTCGAGCTGGCATCCGACGAGCGCATCGCGGCCGGCGTCGATGCGGTCTATGTCTACGGCGCACCGTCCGAATCCATGGTCGAGTTCGGCGAGCTGCCGGCGGTGTTCTTCGACGACGAGGCGCGCGGGCTCCTCGTCGGCGCCGTGCCGCTCGAGGACCGCTTCGGCTACTTCGGCTACCTCAAGAAGATGGTGCTCACGCTCCACAATGCGGTCATGCTCAAGCGCGGCCGCATGCCGTTTCACGGCGCCATGACGCGCATCGCGCTCGCCGGCGGCGCGGCGGCGAACGTGCTCATCATCGGCGATACCGCGACGGGCAAGTCCGAATCGCTCGAGGCGTTCCGCATCCTCGGCCGCGACTGCATTCGGGAGCTTCGCATCGTCGCCGACGACATGGGTTCGCTCGAGGTCGATGCCGCCGGCGATGTGCTGGCCTACGGCACGGAGATCGGCGCCTTCATCCGGCTCGACGACCTCCAGCAAGGCTACGCGTTCGGCCAGATCGACCGCGCGATCATCATGAGCCCCCAGAAGATCAACGCCCGCGTCGTGCTCCCGGTGACGACGCTCTCCGATGTCCTGCGCGGCCACCGTCTCGACTACCTCTTGTACGCCAACAACTACGAGGAGGTGGGCGGCGAGCGCCCCATTATCGAGCGATTCGCGACGGCGGCGGAGGCGTTGCGCGTCTTCCGCGACGGCGCGGCGATGTCGAAGGGAACGACGATGTCGACGGGCATCGTCCACAGCTACTTCGCCAACATCTTCGGGGCGCCGCAGTACAAGGATCTGCACGAGGCGGCCGCGGCGAGAGTCTTCGAAGCCGCATTCGCGCGCGGCGTTTTCGTGGGCCAGCTTCGCACTCGTCTGGGCATCGCCGGCAACGAGACGCGCGGTCCGGAAGAGGCGGCGCGCGCCCTGTTCGCGATCATCGCGGGACGGTAGCGTCGCGCCTGCCGGTCCGCCCGGTCAGTCGCCAAGCCGTTCCAGATCCTCGAGGTCCTTCGGCCGGCCGCCCGCCTGCGTCATCCTGCGAAGCCACTCCAGGTTCGCGAACCTGATGCCCTGCAGCGCCTCGGCCGAGCCGTAGAGCAGGCGCGTGTCTTCGGAGGGATACCCGGGGATGTGATCGAAGATGTCGAGATAGTCGAGGTCCGTGCGGAGCATCATGACATGCTCGGCGCGGATGTGCGCCTCGGACACGGGGACGAGCCGTTCCAGACCGGTCGCGGGATCGATCTCGTCCGAAATCCACTCGGCATTCAGCTTCTTCAGGGCGGCGAGGAGCGCGCGCTTGGCATCGGCGCTCCGCACGAACACCACGTCGTGATCCTCGGTGGCGCACACGTACCCGTGGTAGCCGACGGCGTGGCCGCCGTTGACGACGAACGGCGCGCCGTGGTCGGCCAGAACCTCAGAAATCCCCGCCATCGCGGTGGATCGTCCGTGTGCGCCGGTTGCGGCGCTCGAAGCGCGCGCGCCGTGTCATGATCCGGTTCCGTGCCGCCCCGGCTACAGCTCCCAGCCCTTGCGATACTCGCGGCCGACGAACTTGTTGATCTCGGGGACGTTGGTGCACTGCATCGCCGCGACGTCCCACTGGAGCTTCTTGCCGGCGCCCGCGAACATCGCCAGGTGGCCGGCGAGCGCGAACGCCGTGAGCGGCGCCGCCGACCCGGGGAAGTTCGAGCACGGCGTCGTGTCGTTCCGGCACGCGTGGAAGAGGTCCTCGATCGGCCCGCCGTGCGCGCGCGGAATCGTGCGCGGCGGCTCGGGGAACTCCTTGTGCCGTTCCTCGGGCATGAGCCGCGCATCGGTGCCCATGAGGCCCTTGGTGCCGACGAAGAGCGTGAACTCGCCGAACGTGCGGTTGTACTTGGCCTCGGCGTCCTTCATGGCCTGGGGCTTGACCCCATCGTGGTCGTAGACGTACACCTTGACGGGCGGCATGGCGCCGCGCGCCGGGATCTCGTAGCGCACGACGTTGTCTTGCGCGTACATCTCCTCGCTGCCGCCGGTGGTGGAAATGCTCTCGACCGTCCACGTCGCAGCCTCGCCGATCTTCAGCGCCCAGAAGAGCGCGTCGAGGTGGTGGCACGCCATGTCCCCGATCGTGCCCGTGCCGAAGAGCCGCCACGACCGCCAACTGAAGGGATGCAAGCCGTCGTGATAGTCGCGCGATGGCGCCGGGCCGATCCACTCATCCCAGTGGACTCCCGCGGGCACGGGCTTGCTCGGCGGCCGGCCGCCGCTGCCGCCGAAGTTGCGGCCGAGAATGGTGTGCGTCTCGGTGACATCGCCGATCGCCCCGGCCCAGATGTACTCGCACACGCGGCGGATCTCCTCGCTGCAGTGCCCCTGATTGCCCATCTGCGTCAGGACCTTCTTCTCCTTGGCGGCCTTGGCGAGCGCGTAGCACTCGGCGATATCGTGGGCGAGCGGCTTCTGGCAGAAGACGTCCTTGCCGAGATTGATGGCGCGCATCGCGGCCGGCGCGTGGTGGTGGTCGGGCGTCGCGACGAGGACGACGTCGATGTCCTTGTGGCACTCGTCGAACATCTTCCGGTAGTCGACAAACGTGCGCGGAAGGGGCGTGCCTTCCTTGAGCTTGCCCTTGGCGTCGTTCATCACGTTGCCGAGGACGTTCTCGTCGATGTCGGCGAGCGCGACGAGGCGCTCCGAGAGCGCGCAGCCGACGCTGTAGCCGCCCATGCCGCCCGCGCCGATCACCGCGACGCCGAGCTTCTCGCTCGGCGATGCGGCGGCCATGGCGAACGGCCCGCGGTGCGTGCCGAGCACGGTCGCCGCCCCCGCCGTCACGAAGCTCTTCTTCAGGAAACCGCGCCGCGTCTGCCGCATCGACATGCCGACCTCCTTTGCGCATGCGCCCGCCGGCTCAGGGCAGGGCGCCGTGGTCCACGTGAAATCGTCGAAGAACGTTCTTCCATCGTACGCACGGGCGGGCGAAAACGCCAGGCGCGGATCGCGCCCGCGGCTTCAGCGGTGCTCGGCGACGAGAAGCGCCTCCCTGGCGCCGGCAAGCACCGGCGCGACGCCCTCGAGCTCGACGAAGAAGTCCTCGAGCACGCCCTGCGAGGGCTTGCCCAAGTGCAGGCTCCAGATCTCGGCGCCCGCCGCCGCGGCGGCGGCGCGCGCGATCACGAACTGGTGCGTCTGTGCGATCGAGTCCCTCTCCTGGATCACGGCGCCCGAGGCGTTGCGCAGCGCCGCGCGCACGCGCTCGGCATCGTTGCCGCCCGAGACCTTGACCCCGAGCTCGTGCATGCCCGCCGGCACCTGGAAGAAGAGCTCGCCGGCCGCGCCCAGCAGGTGGAAGAAGCCGTTCGGCGAGTACAGGCAGACGCGGTGCGTCGCCGCGCCGATCTCCAGGGTGGCGCTCCCCGGCTCGGCCGCGATGCGATAGGCGCCGGTTTCCTCCGCCGTGAAGACGTGCGTCGCCGCGCTCCCGGCGGCGACGGCGGCGCGCAGGATCTCCTTGCCGGACGGCGAGAAGACCCTGAGCGGCGCGGCCGCGGCGGGGCCCTGCCCGACCGGCCTGAGCACGGCGGTGAAACTCGGCCGATCGGTCGCGTTCGCCCACAGGAGGAACTCGGCGCGCTCCCTCTGGCGGACGCGCGGCGGGGAGAACGTCTCCGGGCGCGCGTCGGGAAACGCGGGTGCAAAGCGCGCTCCCTCGCTCTCGAACGGCGCGAAGATCTTGAACGCCTGCGACGGGAACCACGCATCGATGAGTTTCTTGTCGAGCGTGAACGCGGTGCGCACGGCCTCGTGTTCCACCGCCAGCGTCCCCGTGACGTCGACCAGGCGGACGCCGGCGCCGAAGTCGCGCCACACAAGCGGCAGCCTGTCGAGCGGGTCGCGCACGACGCAGTCGACGAAGGCAATGCCGCCCGCGTCCGCGCGATCCCCCGCGCCGCTTGCGAGGAGGATCGGCGCGAGCGCGGGGTCTTTCACGGCGGCATCGCGCAGCGTGCACCGTTCGAAGCGGATGGCGCAGCCGGCCGCCGGTTTCCCGTGGATCGCAATCCCGGCCCCGTCGGGATTCTCGATCGCGCAGTCGGTGAATTCGATGATCCCCGCGACCGGATCGTCGTTGCGCGTCCCGATCCGCACGCCCTCGCGGTTGCCGAGCGAGCGGCAGCGCTCCAGGCGGATCGACACGAGGGCCGAGGCCGCGCGCAGATTGTTGAGACAGAAATCGAACCCCACGCCGCGGTTGTGCTCGACCGTGCACTCCCGCATGACGCAGGCAGCGAGCTTTTCGGTCGGGTGGTTCGGCTCGAAGTCGATGCCGGCCATGGGCGCCGTGCCGCCCGTCTCCCTGAGAATACAGCGCTCGATGAGGAGGTTCTCCGCGCTTATGACGCTGATGCCCTGGCGGTGGTTGCGCTCGCACACGACATCCTCGATGCGAACGTTCGAGTTCGTGACGCCCTTCGCGGCGACGCCGAGGTAGATGCCGTCCCCGCCGCTGTCGGCGAGCGTGAGCCCCGTGACGCGCACATCGGCGCAGCTCAGGATGCTCAGCGCGTGGCGCCATTCGGCCTTCTCGTAGGGCGGCTGCACGTAGTCCTGGCGCCGCATCTCGATCCGCGCGCCGCGGCCGGTCAGCGCGACGTTCTTCCTGCGTGCGGCGGTGAAGAGGCAGTCGCCCTTGCCCGTGAAGGCACCGCGCTTGGCGCGCACGACGACCCCTCGCTCGAACACCACCTCCTGGTCGCTCGCCAGGTCGATCTTGTCGGCGACCCAGGGCGCGCCCGTGTCGCCGACGACGACCGTGGGGGCGCCCGATGCGATCGCCGACCTGAGCGCCGCCGTCGCGTCGTCGGGGTCGAATCCCCAGAAGTGGGCGTACGCCGCGCGGAGCTTTCCCGCCTTCACCTGCTCGATTGCCCAGGGGTTCGCCGCCAGGCGCGCCTCGGCGTCCGGCAGGCGCAGGTGGGGCGCGAGGAGCGCCGCCCAGAGGGCGTAGCCCTCGGCGCTCAGGTGGAGCCCGTCGGCAACGAAGAGCTCGCGCCGCGGCATGTCGTTCGCGCCGAGCATCGCGGGCTCGAGGTTCACGAACGCGAGGCGCGGGTCGGCCGCCGCGGCGGCCTCGATGAGGGCGTTGGCCGCGCGCATCGCGTCGATGAGCTTCCAGCGCTGGATGCTCGGCTTGATCGCGATGTACACGATGCGCGTCGCGGGCAAATGCTCGTGGACGGCCTTCACGAAGGCGCGATAGTCATCGCACACCGTCTCGGGCGCCTTGCCCGCCGCGATGTCGTTGTCGCCGGCATAGAAGACGATGACGGCCGGCGCGTAGGGGAGGACGATGCGCGGGGCGAACCGCACGCTGTCGCCGACGCACGAGCCGCCGAAGCCGCGGTTGATCGCCTTGAGCCCGGGGAACGATCGCGGGAGATCCCAGAGGCGTATGCTGGACGAACCGACGAAGAGGACGGCGTCGCGCGGGGGCGGCGCCTTGCGGTCGAGCTCTTCGAACGCGCGGATATCGGCTTCCCACCTGTCGGGCGCCGGCATCGGCGCGGCGGCGGTTGCGGCCGCGAGAGCGACCGCGGCACAGACGGCGAGCGTCATGAACGCGCACACATAGCGATGGCGAGAGTTGCGCATGGCTCGAACCTCCGTTGTCGTTGTTTCGGCGCAGACGCGCGGCCGGCGCCGGGCGCGCGCCGTCGGGCGCCCTTGAATTCCGCCCGCGCATCGCCGATCATCGATGGTCGACCTGTATTCCACGATAACGCCCTTTCAAGGAGACTACCATGGCGACAACGATCAACTCGGTGCACGGAACGAGCCGCCGTCATTTTCTGAAAGGCCTCGGCGCCGGCTTCGCGGCGCTGCAGGTCGTGCCGGCGCACGTCCTGGGAGGCGAGAGCGGCCCCGCGCCGAGCGACAAGCTCAACGTGGCCTGCATCGGCATCGGCGGCCGCGGCCGGGCCAGCGTCGACGCCTGCGCCGGCCAGACCATCATCGGGTTGTGCGATGTCGACGACAAGGAAGCGGGCAACGCGTACACGACGTTCCCGAAGGCGAAGAAGTTCCGCGACTTCCGGACAATGCTCGACGAGCTCGACACGAGCATCGAGGCCGTCACGGTCGGCACGCCCGACCACACCCACACGGTCGCCGCGATGGATGCCATGCGTCGCGGGAAGCACGTCTACTGCGAGAAGCCGCTCGCGCATTCGATCGGCGAGATCCGCGCGCTGATGAAGGCGGCGCGCGAGCACAAGGTGATCACGCAGCTCGGCAACCAGGGCCATTCGTCCGACGACATCCGCTCGCTCTGCGAGTGGATCCAGGACGGCGCGATCGGCAACGTGACGGAAGTCCACGCCTCCTGCGATGCGTTTCCCGATGTGTACTGCCAGATCGACAAGCTGCCGCGGCTCGCCGAGAAGCACGAGGTGCCCGCGCACCTGGACTACGACCTGTGGGTCGGCCCGGCGCAGTTCAGGCCGTACAGCCCCATGTGGGTGCCGTGGAACTGGCGCGGCTGGCTGCCCTTCGGCTGCGGCTGCATCGGCGACTGGATCTGCCACGTGGTCGACCCTTCGTTCTGGGCGCTCGATCTGGGGCTGCCGACCTCGATCCGCGCGGAGGTCAAGGACTACGATCCGAAGAAGCACGCGGACGTCTATCCGCGCGGCACGAAGATCACGTTCCAGTTCCCGGCCAAGGGGCGGCGCGGCCCGGTGAAGCTCGTGTGGTTCGACGGCAGCGAGCGCGTGCCGCGGCCCGCCATGCTCGACCAGGGTCAGAATGCCCACGGCACCGGCGCCGTCATCTACGGCGACAAGGGCGCCATGATGCACGGGTCGCACGGCGCGGGCGGCGTCAAGCTCATCCCCGATGCGCGCATGCGCGAGTACAAGCGCCCCGAGCCCAGCATCGCGCGCGTCCCGCACCAGGACCACCACCGCGACTGGCTGAACGCGATCTTCGCCGGCCGCCAGTCGGGCTCGCCGTTCGAGTACGGCGGGCCCCTGACCGAGATCGCGCTCCTGGGCGTCATCGCCATCCGCTTTCCCGGACAGGAGCTCAGGTGGGACGCCGAGGCAATGCGCTTCACGAACTTCGCGGAGGCGAACGCGTACGTCGCGCCGCCGTACCGCGAGGGCTGGAAGCTCTGAGAGAACCGGCGCCTGTCGCGCGTCCGAGCCGCCGAGGCTCCGATTCCTACGTGCGGGGCCGCGCCGGCTCCCGCACGAGCCGGATACGGGCGCGCACGCCGTTCTGCTCGAAGGTGATGCCAAGGTCGCCGCGTGCAAGCGCGTGCAGCGCCGCCGGCATGTCGGGGCCGCGGAGCTTCCGGCCCGGGTGCCCGTAGACGGTCGACTCCATCGTCTGCCACTCCTCGTTCCAGCGATAGGTCCCGCCGCCCGGGCACATGAGCCGCGCGTGCCAAAGCCGTTCGTAGAGCGCGACGGGGTCGGCATCGGGGCGCACGCGCCGCAGCTCGTTGAGGATCGGGAGCGCGTTCCATGCTCTCATGCGCGCGCGCGCGCGATACTCCTCGCCGAAAAGCCACAGAAGGGTCTGAATACCCTTGGCCGTCATCTGGGCGGCGACGCTCTCGCCGGCGAGGGGCGGGGCCTCGGGCGCCGCGTCATTCTTCGCCGCGGTGCACCGATCGATGGCGCGCGTGAGGAGCGGCTCGCTCAGCGTGAGGATCAGCGCGTCCGGCATGGTTGCGTAGTAGACGGAGAAGTCCGCGGGCACGGGGACGCGCCGCGAATCCGCGGGCCTGATGCGCACGTACTGGGTCTCCCCGTGCTGCCGCGTCTCCCACACGGCGAGCCCGGGCGCCGTCTGTTCGATCCACGCGCGCAGCGAGGTCAGAAACACGGCCAGCTTCAAGGGATCGACGACGTCGAGCTGCACGGCAACGGGCACGCGCGAGCCGTTCTCGCTCATGAAGGTGGCCGTCGACTCGGCCTTGGAGAGCTCTTCCCAGAGGGGATCGTCATCGGCGAAGATCTCGATCCACCGTCCGACCCAGCCGAGCGGCTCCATGCCCAGCTTGTCCGCGACGATCATCCTGCCGAAGCCCGCGGCGTGTTCCATGAGCTGCGAGCTCTTGTTGAGCGCGATGACGAAACGCGCGATCGCGTCGTGGGCATCGCCTGCCTGCGGATCGAGCGGCACGCCTCGCGTGAGCTCCGCCAGCTCCCGATATTCAGTCGACACGATGAGGGGGAACACGCTCATGTCGCCCTCGAGCGCGCCCTCGCGCAGCGTCACCTTGGCGCCGATGGGATCGAAGTACTGGCGCCAGTAGCTCTGGTACCGGTCGCGCCAGCGGCCGTACGCGTCGGCCTCGTTCCTGGTCACGCGCGCAAGATCCAGTTCCGCAACGGGCGTCATGAACTCGAGCGTGTTGTAGACCGGCGAGACGGCGCCCTCGGCGGTGAGCACGAGTGTTCCGCCGCCCGGAAGGCTCGGCGCGGGGGCGCCGTCCGGGGACGCCGCTCGGCCGTGCGCCAAGTCCTCGATCCGCGCGGCCTCGGCGTCGGCCATGAGCGCCGCGGCGCGCGTGCGGCGCGCGCTGCCGATGCGCCACGCCGGTCCGCACCAGCGCCTGATCGTCGCGTCGGAGAGGATGAGAAACGCGGCCGATTCGCCGTCGATGAGAGGATACCGCGCGCGGAAGAACACGTACTCGGGAA
>JBFZCA010000574.1:0-4341 GCA_041308205.1 Planctomycetota bacterium
CGTCGCCGGCGGGGGGCGCCGGCGGCACGGCCGCCAGCGCGGCGGCATCTTCCGGCTGGCCCAGCGCGCACAGATCCGCGACGGCGCGCGCGATGTGCTCCCCGCTCGCGACTCCCGCGCGCAGGCGATGCATCGCGATCTCGGTCCAGAGCCCTCCCTCGCCCTCCAGGGCGTCGGCGATGCGGCCGTGGAGCGCTGCCAGGCGCTCGCCGGGGAGCATCTCGCACACGGTCCTTCGCACGAGACGATCGCTCACCGTCACGCGCGCCGGCCCCGCGCGGCGAACGAGCCCGGCGCGCTCCAATGCCCCGAGCTGCGCATCCAGCACCTGGCCGTTCCGGCCGAGCACGCGGCGCACGAACGCGACCGACACCGGCCGTCCGCACGCGCCGAGCAGGGCGAGCGTCTCGCGCCGCTGCTCGGGAAGCAGCCCGAGGCGCGTTCGCACCAGGTCGGCCGGCGCTTCGGCGCACAGGTCGCGCAGCGCATCGAGCTTGTCTCCGCCCGTTTCCCTGAACGTCGCGAGCACGTTGAGCACGTACTGCGGCAGACCACCCGTGCGCTGCACGAGACGGTCCCGCAGGCGCTGTCCGGCGCCGGACAGCGGCGCGCAGCCCGCCAGGTCGACGGGCCTGAACCCGCCCAGCGCGATGTGCACGACCGGCACGTCCTGGTGCTGTTTGCGCTGCGTCCAGGCGTCATCCGCGCCCGCGACGAAGACGATGCGCGCCGCCTCCCTCGTCGCCGCGACGAGCGCGCGATCGAGCACCCGCGTCGCGGTTTCTCCGAGGAGGTGGGCGTCATCGACGAGCACGGCCATGGGGCGCCTGCCGGCGGCATCCCGGAGGGCCGTCCAGAGCCTCTCGGCGATGCATTCGCGCCGCAACGCCGGCGGCAGGTCCTCGATGCCGGCGGGCAGCATCGCCTCGAGGCGCCGCAGCACCGCGCTGCCCTGCGGCGGGAGGCCCGCATCGGCGGCAAGCTGCCACCACTCCCGCAGACTCAGGCGCGGATCGCACGTAAGGTGCTCGGCCGGGGCGCCCGCCATGATCGTCCCGTACCCGAGCTCCGCGAGCGCGGCCCTGGCATGATACAGGAACGTCGTCTTGCCCGCGCCGGCAGGGCCGGTCACGGCAATCGCCGTGCAGCCCCCGTCGCATTTCTCGACGTGCGCGCGCAGGAGCGCGAGCTCGGGAAACTCGATCTGCGGGGCATCATCCCACGTGCGCGGAATGCCGTCCCGGGCAAGAAGATTGACCCGCAGCATGAAGCCTTTCCCCACCGGCCCGAATCTGCAATTCGAATCTGCAATTCGAACCCGCAATCCGAACCTACAATCTAAACCTACGATGGATGATACAATTCGTCCGTATGGCGATCAAATCGACGGCGACAACGCGCGCCGGGGACCTCCGATGCGCAAGTTGACGCCCGGCGAGCTGACGGAACGGCAGGCGCACCCGCAGAAACAGGCGCGGCTGCCCCTGTACCTCGTGTGCGAGAACATCCGCAGCCTCTGGAACGTCGGGTCGATGTTCCGGTCCGCCGATGGCGCCGGAATCGCCAAGATCTTCCTCTGCGGCTACACGGCGCACCCGCCGCGGCAGGAAATCAGCAAGACCGCCCTCGGCGCCGAGGAATCCGTCCCCTGGGAGGCCGTCAAGGACCCCGCCAAGGCCGTGGCGCTGCTCAAGCGCGAGGGAGTCCCCGTCTACGTCCTCGAGCAGACCACGGCAGGCCGCCCGATCTGGGACGCCCCGCTCGTCCTGCCGATGGGCCTCATCGTCGGCAACGAGGTCGAGGGCGTGACCCCCCACCTCGTGTCGCTGGCCGACGGCGCCCTGGAAATCCCCCTCCGCGGCCGCAAGGAATCCCTTAATGTGGCCGTCGCCTGCGGGATCGCGCTGTTCGAGGTGGCCCGCCGCGCACGCCTCGCCGGAAGGCTCTCGGGGGCGATTTGACGCCGGCCGGGAGCCATCGTAGGCTTCTGGGGCACGGTGCAATACTCCGTGCCTGCATTCGTGTCGATAGGGGTCCGCAACGCGTTCCGCGCCGCGCGCGGCGTGCCGGTTCTGCGGGTACGCCCGCGCCGCTGCGCGGGCCTGCCCTCGCCGGCCGCATGAGCGAAAGGAAAAGCGTACCTTGGCTGTCAAGTTCACCGAGAAAGCGGAACAGGTGCTCCTCGCCGCCGGCGAGGAAGCCAAGAAACGGCAGCACGGATACGTCGGCACCGAGCACATTCTCTTCAGCCTGCTCAAACAGGGCGAGAACGTCGCCGTCCAGGCGATCTCGCGGCTCGATGCGGACCCCCGGCTGCTGTCCCAGAAGGCCGAGTCGGCGCTCGAGCAGATCAAGGGCAAGAAGCGCGTCAACTCCGTGCCCTTCACGCCCAACGCCAAGCGCTGCATCGAGCTTGCGGGCGATGAAGCGCTTCAGTCCGGCCAGACGTTCGTGGGCACCGAGCACCTCCTGCTCGGCCTGGCGCGCGAGGAGGAGGGCGTCGCGGCCAGGATTCTCGTCGAGGCGGGCATCGAGACGGGGACCCTGCGCCACAGCCTGCAGGCGCTCCTCGGGGGCGGCGGCCAGGATGATGCGCAGGACGCCGTCCCCGGCTTCGGCTACACATCGACGCAGGACAAGCGCAAGCTCTCGTTTCTCGAGTCGTTCGGCATCGACCTGACCGAGCGCGCCGCGATGAACAAGCTCGAGCCGGTCATAGGCCGCAACCGCGAGATCCAGCGCCTCATCCAGATCCTCAGCCGCAAGACCAAGAACAACCCCGTCGTCCTCGGCGAGCCCGGCGTCGGCAAGACGGCCATCGTCGAGGGCCTCGCGCAGCGGATCGCCAACAGGGAGGTCCCGGAGATCCTGGTCAACAAGCGCCTCATCAGCCTGGACCTGGCCGCAATCCTGGCGGGCACCAAGTACCGCGGCGAATTCGAGAAGCGCCTCAAGACGATCATCGGCGACGTCATCGCCGCGAAGAACGTCATCCTCTTCATCGACGAGATCCACACGTTGATGGGCGCGGGCGCATCCGAGAGCTCGCTCGACGCCTCCAACATTCTCAAGCCCTCGCTCTCACGCGGCGAGATCCAGTGCATCGGCGCGACGACGCTCGATGAGTACCGCAAGCACGTCGAGAAGGACGGCGCCATGGAACGCCGCTTCCAGACGCTGATCATCGACCCGCCGACGCCCGACCAGACCGTGGAGATCCTGAAGGGCCTGCGGGACTCCTACGAGGCGCACCACCGCGTGCGGATCCTCGACGAGGCCATTCTCGCGTCGGTCGAGCTCTCGCACCGTTTCATGCCGGGCCGGCAGCTTCCGGACAAGGCCATCGATGTGCTCGATGAGACCTGCTCCATGGAGCGCCTGCGCCGGAGCACCAAGCCGCCGGACATCTCCGCGCTGGAGGAGGAAATCGGACGCCTGGAGCGGGACAAGGAGGAGAGCATCCGCAGCCAGGAGTACGAGCAGGCCGCGGCGATCCGCGACCGCCTGGAGAAGGCCAAGCAGGAGCGCGAGCAGATCCAGAAGAAATGGAAGAAATCAGCCAAGGAGATCGACGGCTCGATCACGGCCGCCTCGGTCGCCGAGGCCCTCGCGCTCATGACCGGCATTCCCATCGCGAACATCAAGGAGGACGAGGCGGTGCGCCTGACCCGCATGGAGGATTTCCTCCACGACACGGTCGTGAGCCAGGATGATGCCATCGCGGTCGTGAGCAAGGCCATCCGGCGCGCCCGCGCGGGCCTGAAGGACCCGAACCGCCCGCTGGGATCGTTCATCTTCGTGGGCCCGTCGGGCGTGGGCAAGACGCTGCTCGCCAAGGCGCTCGCCAAGTTCCTGTTCGGCAGCGAGGATGCGCTCGTGCAGCTCGACATGTCGGAGTACATGGAGAAGCACAACATCTCGCGCCTCATCGGCTCGCCGCCCGGCTACGTGGGCTACGAGGAGGGCGGGCAGCTCACCGAGAAGATCCGGCGCAAGCCCTACGCGGTCATTCTCCTGGACGAGATCGAGAAGGCGCACCCCGATTTCTCCAACATTCTCCTGCAGATCATGGAAGAAGGCCGGCTCACCGACAGCTTCGGGCGGCTCATCGATTTCCGCAACACGATCGTCATCATGACGTCCAACGTCGGCGCCCGCCACATGAACGACAAGACCTCGGTCGGCTTCCGGCCCGAGAAGGGCGAGCACGCGGGCGCCCCGCAGCACCAGGGCATCATGGAGGAGCTCAACGAGCAGTTCCGGCCCGAGTTCCTGAACCGCCTCGACGCGGTCGTGTTCTTCCAGCACCTGACGCGCGACGATCTGCGCCGCATCCTGAAG
>JBFZCA010000575.1:0-3310 GCA_041308205.1 Planctomycetota bacterium
AGCACGGGCTTCCGGCCCACGCGGTCGGAGAGCCCGCCGCAAAGGTAGCTCGACACGGTTTTGACGACGTGGAGCAGCGCCCAGAGAAGCGGCACGATCTGAACGGCGATGCCCATGTCGCGCGCCCTGAGCAGCAGGAACACGTCGGAGGAGTTGGCGAGGGCGAAGAGCGCGGCGGCCGCCAGGTACGCGTAGTAGACGCGGGGAAGCGCCCGCAGCCCTTCCAGCGGAGGCCGCGGCGCCGAGATCCGCGCGGCGCGGCCGGGAACGTCCCTGACGAAGAGGGCGATCACGAGCACGCTCGCGATGCCGGGGATGGCCGAGGCGGCGATGGCCCAGGCGATGGAGAGGCCGAGCCAGTTGAGCAGCACGAACGCGCTCACGCCGCCGAGCACCGCGCCCATGTGGTCCATGGCGCGCTGGAAGCCGAAGGCGCGGCCGCGCTGGGGGCCGGGGGAGAGGTCCGCGACCAGCGCGTCGCGCGGGGCGCCGCGAATGCCCTTGCCGATGCGGTCGAGGAAGCGCAGGAGCAGCACGTGCCACTGGCTGAACGCGAGCGCGATGAACGGCTTGACCGCGGTCGAGGCGAGGTACCCGCTGAAGATCAGCCAGACGCGGTTCCGGACGCGGTCGGACAGCGTGCCCGCGACGAGGCGGAGGAAGGCCGGCGTCGCCTCGGCGAGGCCCTCGATGAGGCCGAGGAACGCGCGGCTCGCCTTGATCGAATCGATGATGAGGAAGGGCAGAACGGCGTAGATGAGCTCGCTTCCCATGTCGGTGAAGAAGCTCACCCAGCCCGTGGCCTTGACCGTGGGGTGCAGGGGTTCCTTGCGGCGCGTCTCGGACATGGCGGCAATGGTAACCGATGGGAGGGGCGCGCGCAGGAGCGCCGCCCTTGAAGCGCGCGGCGGCAGCGAGCATAATTGGACCTGTCAAGGGCGTCGAGCGTTCGAGTGCGGATCCTGAAACGCTTTCGCGGAGGAACGGCAATGCACGGCATCACCAGGCGCGATTTCATTCGCGGCACGCTGTCGGCCGCCGGCGCGGCGGCGCTGTCTCCGAGCCTGTTCGGCGCGGCCGAGAAGGCCGTCAAGAAGACGGCTGCCGACCAGGTCGTCCTCGGAAAGACCGGTCTCAAGCTGAGCCGGCTCGGCATCGGAGTCGGATCGGACAGCGGCGATGTGCAGCGCGCCCTCGGGCACGAGGGATTCAACGCGCTCGTCAGGTATGCGATCGACCGGGGGATCACGTACATCGACACCGCGGAGTCCTACAGGACGCACGACTGGGTCAGGGAGGCGGTCAAGGGCATCCCGCGCGAGAAGCTCTTCATCCAGAGCAAGATGTCCGGGATGCCCGAGAAGCCGCTCGAAGTTCTCGACCGCTTTCGCAAGGAACTGGGCGTCGAATACATCGACAGCCTCCTCGTCCACTGCACGTACACGAAGAACTGGGACGAGGAGCGGAAGCGGGTCATGGATGCCCTCGCCGAGGCGAAGGTGCGGAAGATCATCCGCGCGACCGGCGTCTCGTGCCACAGTCTGCCCGCGCTCTCGCGCGCGGTGCAGGTCGACTGGGTGGATGTGCACCTCGTGCGCCTGAACCCGCAGGGCGCGGCCATGGACACGCCGGTCGAGCGCTGGGACGTGCCGAGCGATGTCTCGCACGTGCCGCCCGTCGTGGAGCAGGTCAAGGCCATGCGCGCGAAGGGCCGCGGCATCATCGGCATGAAGCTCATCGGCGGCGGCGCCTTCACGAAGCCCGAGGATCGCGAGAAGTCGATCCGCTTCGCGATGCAGAGCGGGCTCCTGGACGCGGTCGTGATCGGGTTCAAGAGCACGGCGGAGATCGACGAGGCCGTGGCAAGGATGAACCGGGCGTTGGCGTAGGACGAGGCTGTAGGCCGGAGGCTGTAGGCTATAGCCTAGGCCCTGTACGGCATCGTCCCGTTCGCGTCGACCTTGTAGCCCCACTTCTCGATGTACGCGGCGGCCGGCAGGAACTCGTCGCGCGCGGCGCGCAGCTCGCGCGCGAGCGCGGCATCGAGCGTCTCCCTGATCGCGGTGTGCTCCGGGACGCCGCAGAGGTTGCGCTGCTGGTATGGGTCCTCGGCGTTGTCGTAGAGAAGCCACGGCCCCGAGAGGTCGCGCACGTAGGTGTAGCGGGCGGTGCGGATGCCGCGGTATTCCTTGCCGCCCTTCTGCCGCGTCCACTGGCCGAAGGGCGCGGCGCAGAGGATCGGCGCGGCGCGGTCATCGATCGGCGGCTCGTCGCCGCGCACGATCGCCGCGCAGTCGCGGCCCTCGACGGTCGCGGGGACCGGGACTCCGCACAGCCCGAGCAGCGTCGGCATGAGATCGGGCGTGCTCAGGGGCATGTCGATCGCGCGCGGCGTCCGGCCGAGCGCCGCCGGGCGGCGGATGAGGAGCGGCACGAGAATCGACTCGTCCCACGGCCGCTGCTTCATCGTGTGGCCCTGCGAGCAGAGCATGTCGCCGTGGTCGGACGTGAAGACGACCACGGTATCGTTCGCGATGCCGCATTCCTCGATCGTGGCGAGGAGATCGCCGAGGCACGCGTCGAGCGCCGTGCAGTGGGCGTAGTAGCCCGCGAGAGTCTCGCGCGCCTTGGCGGCCAGGTCGGGCGGCACGTTGGGGCGCGGGACGAGCTTTCCGGCATCGATGCGCGCGCGGTGCTCGGGCGGCGCCGTGTGGTAGGGGTCGTGCGGCGGACCCCACGAGAGGAAGAGGGCGAACGGTCGCGCGCGGTCGCGTTCGCGAATGTAGCGCTGCGCCTCGCGCGTCTGCGCGATCGCATCGTAGCCCTCCCAGAAGAGCTTCACGTCCTCGTCGCCGTAGTACGCCGAGCGGTTGTAGTCGTGCGTGCACTCGAGGCCCTTCCAGAACTGGAAGCCCTGGCGGCGCTCCCGCGGGATGAACGCCGAACGCGAGCCGCTCCCGTCGACGTGCCACTTGCCGATGTACGCGGTCGCGTACCCGGCGCTGTTGAAGGCCTGTGCGATCGACACGGCCTCGGCGCCGAGCGGGACATCGTTGATGAAGACGCCGTGCGTGAGCGCGCGGCGTCCCGTGAGGAGGCTTGCGCGATAGGGGCTGCACACGGGGCAACTGGAGACGGCATGGGTGAAGCGCACGCTCTCGGCGGCGAGGCGGTCGATGGCCGGCGTGCGCGCGTTCGGGTCGCCGGCATGGCCGAACGCCTGCGCCCGCCACTGATCGGCGAGCACGAACAGGAGACTCGGCCGGCCGGGCGCCGCCCCGTGCGCGGCGCGGCCGCCGAGCAGCGCGGC
>JBFZCA010000576.1:0-5737 GCA_041308205.1 Planctomycetota bacterium
GCCGCCGCGCTCAGGAACGCGGCGGAGGCCATGGAGCGTGCGGTGGGAAGCCTCCAGGCCGGCGAGGGGAAGCAGGCGGCCGAGGGGCAGGAACGGGCATCGGAGGAGCTCCGCAAGGCCGAGAAGAGCCTCGGCGGGGCCGCGGAGGCGCTGGGGCGGCGCGACAAGTTCGAGCGGGCCAAGGCCGTGCAGGAGGAGATCGAGGAGAAAGCCGCCGCGCTCGGCGAGGCGATGAAGGCGCAGGCCGCGCGCCTCCAGCGCAAGGATCGCGCGCAGCCGCTTGCAGATGCGGCCCGTTCCCTCGATCGTGCCGGCGAGGCGATGCGGCAGGCCTCCGCGTCGTTCGGAGAGCGCAGCGAGGCCGGGAGCCGGCAGGCGGGCGAGGCGGCGCGCGAGCTCGCGGCGGCCAAGGACGCCCTCAAGGAGGAGGCCCTGAAGCAGCTCAAGCGGCACGACCTCGAGAAGGTCGCGCGCGCGCAGGAGGAGCTGGCGCGCAAGACCAAGGACGCGGCGCGCGGCCTCAAGGAGAACGCCGACGGCGCGCTCAAGCGCGCGGGCGGCCGCGTCGAGCGCGCGGGCGGCCGCATGGACCGCGCGGCCCAGGATTTCCAGTCGGGCGAGGGCGAGCGCGGCGCGAACGAGCAGGACGAGGCCGAGGAGGAGCTGGCCCGCGCGGCGGAGGAGATCGGGCAGGAGGAGGAGGAGCTCGCGCGGCTCAAGCAGGAGGAGACCCTGACGAACATGGTGTCGCTGCTCGTCAAGCTCCGCGATGGGGAGCGCGACGTGCTCAAGGAGATCCTCCAGGCCGAGGAATCGCGCACCGACGGGAAGCTCTCGCGCAACGCGCGCCTGCAGCTCCGCCAGGCCGCGCAGGGACACGCGGGCCTCATGGAGGAGGGCGAGAAGGTGCGGCGGCTGCTCGATGACGAGAAGGCCCGCGTCTTCTCGTTCCTGGTCGAGGATGTGCTCGGTGACATGGGCCAGATCAAGGATGCGCTCGGCCGCGAAGACACGGGCGCCTACACGCAGATGCTCGCCGCCGAGGTCATCGCCAAGATCGAGAAGCTGCTCGCGGCGCTCAAGAAGGAGCTGGGCGAGCGCCAGGAGGGGCAGGGGCAGCAGCGCCTCGTCCTGGTGCCGCCTGTCGCCGAGGCGCTCATGCTGCGCGACATGCAGTACGAGGTCAACGCGCAGACCGAGGCGCTCGAGCGCGCGCGCATCGCGAACAGCGGCGAGCGCAACGAGGTCATGGAGCGGCAGCTCACGCGCCTCGCGCTCAAGCAGGGCGCGCTCGGCGGCCTCACGAAGCGTCTGGCCAAGGACTTTTTCGGCATCGTGCCCGGGGAGGATGCGAATGAACCGGCCAAGAAGGAGTAGTCTCGGCCGTTGCGGCGGCGCGCTCGCGCCGTTCGCGCTGCTTGCGTGCGCCGCCGTCTGCCGCGGCGCCGAGATCGCGCCGCCCGCGCAGGGCGAGGGCCTCGATGGGCTCTTCGACGACATCACGAGCAACATGGCGCTCATCGAGAAGATGCTCAACCGCAAGGAAAGCGGCGAGGAGTGCCAGAGCTCGCAGAAGCAGGTCGTCGGCAAGATCGACAAGCTGATCGAGGCGCTCAGGAAGATGCAGTGCTCGGCGAGCGGCGGCGGCGGTTCGTCGTCCTCGCAGCCGCAGGACGGCAAGGAATCCAAGGACCGGGAGGCCGAGAAGAAGCGGCGCGAGCTGGAGAAGATGGAAGGCCGCACGCCGGAAGGCAAGAAGCCGGGCGCGCCCGATGGCGCGCAGCCCGAGCCCGGCAAGGAGCCGACGCCGGCCGATGGCGAGCTGCGGAAGGACGGCAAGGAGCAGCCGGGCAAGCTGCCCAACGACGACGTCAAGAAGGCGACGCCGCCTCCCGCGGGTGTGGCCGGCCCGCTGACCGAGAAAAGCGGCACGGGCGGCTGGGGCTTCCTGCCCGGCGAGGTGCGCGCGCTCATCGAGGCGAGCGGGAGGCCGGGCGTTCCCGCCAAGTACGAGGGTATCATCCGGCGCTACTTCGAGCGCTTGAGCGAGGGAGACGAGACGAAGTGATGCTGGCCGCGGCCTGCGCCGTCCTGCTTGGCGCCTCGGAGCAGCCGGACGCGGCGCTCGGGGAGGAAGTCAACCCCCGGGCTGCCGAGGCCGCCTTGCGCGCCGAGCAGCTCGGCGCCATCGCCAAGGGCCTCGAGTTCCTCGCGGCGCAGCAGTCGCGCGAGCTCGGCGCGGTCGGCAGCAAGTACCAGGTCGGCGTCACGAGCCTTGCGGGGATGGCGTTCCTCGGCGCCGGGGACGGCTACAACCGCGGCCGGCACGGCGAGCAGATCGCGCTGTGCCTCAAGTACGTGCTCGAGAGCGCCCAGTCGGAAACGCATCCCGGTTTCCTGGCCAAGGCCGGCGAGGACCACCCCATGCACGGGCACGCGCTCGGCGTGCTCTTTCTCACGCAGGTGTACGGCGAGCTTCCCGCCGGCCTGCAGCGCAAGGTCGGCGAGACGATCCGGCGCGGCATCGAACGCATCAGGAACGCGCGGAGCCGTGAGGGCGGGTGGTACTACGGCCCGACCAACGAGAGCCACCAGGACGAGAACAGCGTCACCGTGTGCGTGCTGCAGGCGTTGCGCGGCGCCCGGAACGTGGGGTTCGAGGTGAACGAGGAGCTGATCGCCGGCGCGCGCCGGTACGTCGAGCGCTGCCAGAAGGCGGACGGGAGCTTCCGCTACCAGGTCGCGTCGGAGGTCACGTGGTCGACGTTCGAGCTGACGTGCGCGTCGGTGGCGAGTCTTCAGGCGCTCGGCGTCTACGGGTCGAACGAGGTGCGCCGCGGCATCGACTGCCTGGAACGGCAGCTCAGCAAGGAGCCGCTCGCGCCGCTCGACGCGGCGACGCGCTATCGCTTCTACGGAAACTTCTACGCGGCGCAGGTCTTCTACCTGGCGGGCGAAGAGAAGTGGCGCACGTGGCGGGCGCGGGCGTTCCCGCAGCTCATCGAGGAAGGCCGGCGCCAGGGCTGGCGCTGGAAGGACCGCTTCGGGGACGAGTGCGCGACCGCCATGGCCGTCCTGATCCTCGAGGTCCCCTTGGGCTACCTGCCCATTTTCCAGCGATAGCGAGCCCGGCGCACGAGCCCCTTCGGGCGGTCCCGTAACGCGCGGCGCGCGGGGAGGCCGCCCCGTGCGTGCGGCTTTTCGGGGAATGCGGGCGCGGCGGTTACCGGAACTTGTGCGCCGCGCGGCCGAGCGCCGATTTCTTATGCGTTCGCACGCATGCCGCCGGCGCTGTTCTCAAGCGCGGCCGGGCTGTAGACTACGGGCGTTTCGAACGCGCGCGGTGCGCCGGACATGCGTCTCCGGACGCGTGAACGCCCGCGTGCGGACGATCCGTCGTCGTGTGCGGGAACGAAGTCGGGATGGACGAATTGCCACGAAGACACGAAGGCACGAAGGGCCGGGTCTTTGCGTGCACGCGGACCGGTTGCGGCCTGCGTTCGCGGGGGACTCCCGAGGGACGGTGGTCGCGGCAGTCATGACGTGGCACGAGGTCGTGGACATCCTCTTCTGGCCCGCCGCGGCCGGCCTGTACGCCGTCATGGCGGCCGGGGCGTTCCTCGCGCGATCGATCGAGGCGCGGTCCGAGACGCGCCTCAACGCGTACCTGCGCCGCCGGGGCCGGCCGGCCCTCAAGGCGCCCGAGCAGGAGGCGCTCGATGACTGCGGGGCCCTTCTCGGCGCCGTCGATCAGACCGGGCGGCTGCTCATCATGGGGCTCCTCGCGTGGCGCGCCGTGGCCGAGGACATGACCACGGGCCGGACCCTGGCGATCTTCGCGGGCTTCATCGCGGCCGTCGTCGTGGGGCTCGAGGTCGCGCCGCGGGCCGTGAGTCAGACGATCCCCGAGCCGGTGATCGCGCGCTGCCTGGGCGTCCTGCGCCGGTTCTTCGGGGTCGCGGTGCCGCTCGTCCGCGCGCACCGCGCGGTCCTGCGGTTTCTCGTCCGCGCGGGCGGCGGCGACCTGGACAAGCGGTCCGAGGAAGCCGTGGAGGAGGGGATCCTCGCCGCGGCCGAGGACGGCGAGCGCGAGGGCCTCATCGAGCGCGGCGGCAAGGACATGATCGAATCGATCATCAGCTTCTACGACGCCGAGGCCTCCAGCGTCATGACGCCGCGCATCGCCATGGTCTCGATGTCGGCGGACCTCACGCTGCCCGAGGGGATCGGCGTGGCGACGACCTGCGGCCACTCCCGGATCCCGGTGTTCAAGGGCACGCAGGACAACATCATCGGCATCCTGTACGTCAAGGACTTCCTGCGGCACTTCGGCACGCCGGGCTGGGAGGGGCTGCGGATCGAGGACGTGGTGCGCAAGGCGTACTTCGTGCCCGAGAACAAGAAGATCAGCGCGCTGTTCCAGGAGTTCAAGACGCAGCGCTTTCACATCGCGATCGTGCTGGACGAGTACGGCGGCACCGCCGGCCTCATCACGATCGAGGACATCCTGGAGGAGATCGTCGGGGAGATCGCGGACGAGTTCGAGATCCAGCGCGCGGGGACGCGCCTGCGCAGGATCGACGAGCGGACGTTCGAGGTCGAGGCGGCGATGCGCGCCGACGACCTGGAGCGCGCGCTCAACCTCGCGCTGCCCGACGACAACGCCTACGAGACCTTCGCGGGCTTCCTGTACAGCCTCTGGGGACGGATCCCGCACGCGGGAGAGAGCATCGCGCACGGGAACGTGCGCTTCGAGGTGATCGATGCCGACGAGCGCCGCATCAAGACCGTGCGCGTGCACGTGGGGGTGGAGCCGTGATGCGGCGGACGGTCGGCGTGGCGCTCAGGTGCGTCAATTTCGGGAACACGAGCCAGGTCGTGCATCTCCTCACGCCCGGCTGCGGGCTCCTCGGCCTGCTTGCCAAGGGCGTGTGGCGGCCGCGCAACCCCATGTTCAACGGCGGGTTCGATGCGGGGCGGACCTACGAGCTCGTCTACATTCCCCGGCCGCGCGGGGGGCTCGGCCTCGTCACCGAGGCGCAGGAGATCGAATGTCCGCGCCGCCTCGCGCGCGACCGCGCGCGGATCGCGGACGCGTTCGTCGTGCTGGCCTTCGCCGCGTGCTTCGCGGCGCCCGAGCAGGGCGATGCCGAGTTCTACGAGCTGGTGCGGGATGCACTGCGGGCGTTGGACGCGGGATCGGAGGAGGCGCTGCTCGGGTTCCTGCGCGCGGGTCTTGCCCGCGCCGGGTTCCTGCCGCGCCTGGATGCCTGCGTCAAGTGCGGCGCCCCGCTCCGGGATGCGGCGCGCTGCGGCTTCAGCCATGAGGCGGGCGGCATCGTCTGCGGCCGGCATCCGGCCCGGGCCGACCGCCTCATCCCCGGCGCGGTTCTGGGGGCGTTGCGCGGCGAAGGCGCGCCCGATGGGCCGGCGCGCCGCGGCGCGGTGCGGTTTTTCATCGATTGGGCGAATCATGTTTTGGCATTCCGCCGCCGCGTGTTAGAATACCCCTTCTACCTGGCGTCATGACCCGGGAGAGTGGTGTTCGCGTCCCGCAGGACCGCATGAGCTCGCGTTCATGTCGATTCCCATCGGCGCGCGCGGCGGCGCGGGGAAAGCTTCTGCGACAGGCTCGTGAGGTCCGATATAGTATATGCAAGGCCCGGCGGCCGTCCCGGGCCGAGGGAGGTGTCCGAACGTGAAGAACGCAGCAACGTGGTGGAAGCGCGCCGGCGCG
>JBFZCA010000577.1:0-2687 GCA_041308205.1 Planctomycetota bacterium
GCGGCCCCCGCCGGAGCCCGCGGCGCCGACACCCGCGGCGCCGAAGCCCGCCGAGAAGACGCCCGCCGAGGTCGAGAGCAAGGCCGCCGCCCCGGCGGCGCCGATTGCGCGCGTCGAGGCCGCGATCGAAGCCGGCAAGTACCAGGACGCGCTCGATCTCCTCGCCGGCGACAGAACGCCGCAGGCCCTCGCACTCCGGCGCGACGCGCAGGCGCTCCTTCAGATCGTCAAGGATGTGGAGGCCGACCCTGCCGCCCGCAGCAGCGCCGTGAAGGAGATCGCCCTCACGAACGGCGGCTCGCTCTACGCCGTCGCCGCGGAGCAGGTGGGCGACGTGTGGCAGTTCACGCTCGACAAGGGCGGCAGGTCGGAGCTCCCGGCGGCGGACGTCGCATCGGTCAAGCCCGCCGATCCCGCGGTGTTTCGCGCCGCGCGCAAGGCGGAGCTCGCCGGCTACCTCAAGCAGCTTCGCGGCGAGGGCGTCCTGCGCTGCATGAAGGCCGTTCGCGTGGCGTGGCGCCGGGGCTTTCCGGAGATCGCGTACGGCGAGTTCAAGGACATGGCGGCGGCGCCGAAGCTGCTCGAGGCCCTGGCCGCCCTTCTGCCGATCGAGGAGCCGCCGCGGGAGGTCGCGATGACTCCCGCCGAGAATCCCGCGTCCGAGACGCCGGAGCCGTCCGAGACCGCGCCGCCGGTCGAACCGGCGCCGTCCGAGGCCGTGCCGCCCGTTTCGGTGGCGGTCGAGCTTCCCAAGCCTGTTCCCGCGCCGGAGGCGGGTTCCTTCGCGGCCGTCGACGCGAAGATCAAGGACGCGCAGAAGCTGATTCGCGATGCGCTCAACGCCGAGGGCCACGAGGCCGACCAGGCGCTGCGGGCGGCGGGCAAGCTCCTCGCCGCCTGCAAGAGGGACATGGAGGCCGATCCCAGACTTCCGCGCGGGCACGAGTACGACAAGCGCATCAACAAGATCACGCTGATCCTCGACGACGTGCTCAAGATGTCGGGCTTCGGCCTCTAGCGCGCCGCCCCTGCGAATTGACACCCCCGGCCCGCACGCCTATAATGCACTATCTCGCGCGACCCTGTAGCTCAAATGGATAGAGCACCAGCCTCCGGAGCTGGGGGTTCGCAGTTCGAATCTGCGCAGGGTCGCCAGTCTTAAACGCCCGCAAGTAAACGACTTGCGGGCTTTTTTCTTGTTCGTGGAATCCGCCGGCGGCCGGCGCCCCGCCTTCAGTCCCGACCACAGGCGCACCCCTCACCGCTTCGCGTGCGCCGCCTCCCACCGCGCCCGGCCCTCGACCATCGGGCTCCAGATGTCCTTCTCGAAAACCGCCACGCGCTCCTTCTCCTCCGCCGCGGCGGCGGCCGCCTTCGCCTTCTCCAGAAGCGCCGCCCAGGACGCCATGCGCTCGGGCATGCCGAGGTGCTTCCAGGCCATCTCCTCGGTCTGATGGAAATGCGCGTCCTCCTTCTGCACGACTTCCGGATAGTTCGCGGGATTCAT
Organism: Planctomycetota bacterium; assembly: GCA_041308205.1. Taxonomy (GTDB): domain Bacteria; phylum Planctomycetota; class UBA8108; order UBA8890; family UBA8898; genus UBA8898. The sequence continues at coordinate 1,508 of JBFZCA010000577.1, forward strand.
GTACGTGCGCTCGATGTCGAGGTACAGGCTCCGCATGAACGAGGATGCCTGGCCGTAATAGCGCGCGAAGAACTCCTCGAGCGCCTCGTCGACGTCGAAGAAGGGGTCGTCGAGGCTTCGCAACGTCAGGTACCCGTCAATGTAGTCGGCCACGCCGCAGAGGAAGATCCCCCGGACCTTGTCCGCCGCGAACATCTGAAACTGCCGTGCAAGCGTGTGCGCGTGGAATCCGGGGAATGTCCGGAAATTGCTCACGTCGCCTCGCTCGTAGGGAAAACACTGGTACAGCCACACGCAGTGAAGGCGGCCGGGCGCCTTTGCGCACCACCCCTTGTAGAACGCCATGTCGTTCCGCTCCATCGCGGGACACCACCAGTTGCGCGTGTGAAGACACGGACCGACGAGGATGTTGGGCTCGAGCTCGAAGCGCGGCGGGAACGCGTAGTCGTAGTACGCGATCGTGCCGGCGAACTTCCCGGGGTGCGACGCGCGCAGCTCGCGCGCGACCGCGTTGGCGAAGGTCCAGAAAAGACCGCTCGCCTTGCCGGTCGAGAACTGGCGGCTCCGGTTCTCCTTGTCGAGCAACGCCTGGCAGCCCTCGCACCGGCACTGCTGATCGTTGTCCATGGGAACGAGCTGAACGTACTCGGCGCCCCCGTCGAGCCTCGCCCGCGCATCCTTGACGACCTGCGCCACGAGCTCCGGACTCGTGTAGCAGAGCTGCGGCGGCCTGCCCTCGTAGCCCCGCGCGAAGAACTCCGCGCGGCGCCCCTCGAAGAGATCCGCGCGCGCCGCGTTCTTCTCCCAGAACCGGTCGTAGAAGTCGTAGAAGGAGTGGTTGGTCATGAAGTTCCGGCCGCCCAGGCGGCGCCGGCAGACGAAGAGCCGCAGATCCTCGTCGCTCGGAGCTGCGGACAGGCCCAGGTACGCGTGCGCGATGCCGCTCGGCGCGTGGTGGCGGAACTCGAACGCCGGCGCGCGGCGGATGTCCGCGCCCTCGACCTGAAGCGTGGCGCGCGTCGGGCAGACCGTGCCGAGGTCCGTGGGCGCATACCAGCGCACGCCGCAGAAGCGCTCCAGGAAATCGAACGCCGCATCGCAGGTGCCCCGCGCCGTGAACGCGTGATCGAGCGACGGCGGCCCGGCGCGCCGCGGGCGGCCGCTCGCCTCGCGCGGCGGA
>JBFZCA010000578.1:0-15125 GCA_041308205.1 Planctomycetota bacterium
CTCTGTGCCTCTGTGGTTTCTTCTCCGTCAGATGACACCTGTCCGTGTGCCTGAACACGGCGACAGAACCGTGAACGGGTACCCGGTATGCATGCGCGAGGTTGCGGCGTGACGGACTTCCTGGTATTCGACGATGTGTCCAAGCGCTTCGGCGCGACGCGCGCCGCCGACCGCGTCTCCCTGTCCGTCGCGCGCGGGGAGTTCTTCTCGCTGCTCGGGCCGAGCGGCTGCGGCAAGACGACGCTGCTCCGCCTCGTGGCCGGGTTCGAGCGGCCGGATGCCGGGCGGGTGCTGCTCGACGGCGCCGACATCACATCGCTCCCGCCCCACAAGCGCCGGGTCAACACCGTCTTTCAGAACTACGCCCTTTTCCCGCACCTGAGCGTCAGGGAGAACATCGCCTTCGGCCTCAGGGTCGCGAAGCGCCCCCGCAAGGAGATCGATGCCGAGGTCGGCCGCATGCTCGCGCTGACCCAGCTCGAGGACCAGGCCGACAAGCGGCCGGCGCAGATCAGCGGCGGCCAGAAGCAGCGCGTCGCCATAGCGCGCGCGCTCATCAACAAGCCGCAGGTGCTGCTCCTCGACGAGCCGCTCGCCGCGCTCGACCTCAAGCTCAGGCAGCGCATGCTGATCGAGCTCGACCTCATCCACGACGAGGTCGGCATCACCTTTCTCTACGTGACGCACGACCAGGGCGAGGCCATGAGCCTGAGCGACCGCATCGCCGTGATGCACGGCGGGCGCATCGAGCAGACGGGCGCGCCCGCCGAGATCTACGAGGCGCCGCGGACGAGCTTCGTCGCCGCGTTCATCGGCGACACGAACTTCTTCGAGGGCGAGGTGGCGGCGATCGGCGAGGACGGCTGGAGCCGCCTGCGCATCCGGGGGTTTCCCGACGTGCGGTGCTTCAACGAGAAGCGCATCGGCGAGGGAAGCCCGGTCTTCCTGAGCGTTCGTCCGGAGAAGTTTCGCATCTCGCGCGGGGAGCCGCCGGAGAACGGACGCGGCAACAAGGTGCGCGGCCGCGTGGAGGACGCGATCTACCTGGGAACGCACACGAAGTACTGGGTCAGGGTCGAAGACCGCCGCGTGGCGGTGTTCAGGCAGCACGCCCGCCTGCACCTCGACGAGCAGCCGATTCGCCGGCACGAGGACGTGTGGATCTCCTGGCACGCCGACGACGCCTTCGTGCTCGATCGCTCGGGCGCCTCGGACGAGCAGCTTACGAGCCTGCCGCCGGAGGAGAACGGACGAGCCGCCGCCGATGAGAACGGAGCGGGCGCATGACGGGCGCGCGCGCGGGCGCTTGCGGCGGGGCGGGGCGGCGGCGGCATCTCCGCGAGCTGCTCGTGACGGCGCCGTCGTTCGCGTGGCTCGCGCTGCTCTTCGTCGTCCCGACGGCGATCATGCTCGCGATGGCCCTGAGGCCGGCCGACCCCTACGGCGGCGTCGGGCCCGGCTTCACGCTCGAGACGCTGCGAGGCCTTTGGAAACCGAGCCACCTCGCGATCGCCTGGCGCACGCTCTGGCTCAGCGCGGCGACCACGGCGATCTGCCTGGTCCTCGCGGTGCCCGCCGGGTACTGCATCGCCAGGGCCCGGCCGCGCCGGCGCAGGCTGCTCCTCCTGCTCATCATCGTGCCCTTCTGGACGAGCTTCCTCATCCGGATCTTCGCCTGGAAGGTGCTCCTCCACCCCGAGGGCTGGCTGAAGAAGCTCCTCGTGATGATCGGCCTCGCGGACGCCGGCACGTCGCTCCTCTACAACGCCGGGGCCGTCATCCTCGTCATGGTCTACACGTACCTGCCGTTCGCGATCCTGCCGGTGTATGCGGCCGCGGAGCGGTTCGATTTCACGCTGATCGAGGCGGCGCGGGATCTGGGGGCCCGCCGGCTCCAGGCCTTCGCGCGCGTCTTCCTGCCCGGCATCCGGCGGGGCCTCGTCACGGCCGTGCTCATGGTGCTGATTCCCGCGCTCGGCACGTTCGTGATCCCCGACCTCGTGGGCGGCACGACGGGGGAGATGCTCGGCAACAAGATCGCGCAGCGCGTGTTCGCCGACCGCAATCTCCCGGAAGCGAGCGCGCTCGCGGCCGCGCTGATCCTCGCCGTGCTCCTGCCCGTGCTGGCGGTGCTTGCGCTCAAGCAGCGCGAGCGGCCGGCGCCCGCCGTCGAGGAGGACGCATGACGCGCAGCCGGTTTCCTCTCATCGTGACCGCGGCGCTGCTCGTCTTCTTCTACGCGCCCATCGCGGTCCTCGTCCTGTACTCTTTCAACGCCTCGCGCGTCGGCGGCGCCTGGACGGGGTGGTCTCTCGAGTCGTACCGGTGCCTCTGGGGGGAGCGCGAGATCTGGCACGCGCTCGGGAACAGCCTCATCATCGCCGTGACGGCGACGCTCGCCTCCATGGTGCTCGGGACGACGGCCGCCCTGGCGCTCCACCGCTATCGGACGCGCCTCCAGCGCGCGCACTACCTGCTGATCTACACGCCGCTCGTCATGCCGGAGATCCTGATGGGCATAAGCCTGCTCGTCTTCTTCGCGGCTGTCGGCCTCGATCTCGGGCTCCTGACGATCTTCCTCGCCCACGTGACGTTCTGCATCAGCTACGTGGCCATGGTCGTCCTCGCCAGACTGCAGGATTTCGACGAGTCGATCATCGAGGCGGCCCACGACCTGGGCGCGGGGACGTGGACGACGTTCCGGCGGGTGCTGCTGCCGCTCCTCATGCCGGGCATCGCCGCGGGAGGCCTGCTCGCCTTCACGCTCTCGATCGACGATTTCGTGATCACGTTCTTCGTCGCCGGCCCGGGCGCGACGACGCTCCCGATCCGGATCTACAGCATGATCAAGCACGGCTCGCCGACCCTGATCAACGCCCTGTCGAGCATCCTGCTCCTCGTCACGTTCGCCGCGGTCCTGATCAGCCAGAAGCTGCAGAGAGAGGCCCCATGACAACGCCCGCCCGCGCCATCGCGTTCGCCGTCCTCGCCGCCGCGTTCGTCCCGCTGCCGGGCTGCACGGCGCGCGTGCCCGCCCGCAGGCTCGCGATCTACACGTGGGCCGACTACTTCAAGCCGGCGCTGCTCGCGCGGTTCGAGCGGGAGCACGGCTGCACGATCGTCATCGACACGTTCGATGCCAACGAGGCGATGTACGCCAAGCTCAAGGCCGGCGCCGCGGGGTACGACCTGATCACGCCGAGCAGCTACTTCGTCAAGATCATGCACGCGCAGGGGATGCTCCGGCCGCTCGACCGCGCGACGCTGCCGAACCTGCGGCACGTCGACCCCGCGTACCTGGCCATCGCCATGGACGGGGCGATGCACCACAGCGTCCCCTACATGCTCACGAACAGCGGCATCGGCTACCTGAAGAGCAGGGTCAAGGACTTCCGGCCGTCGTGGAGGATCTTCGAGCGCGACGATCTCCGGGGCCGCATGACAATGCTCGGCGACATGCGCGAGACGCTCGGCGCCGCGCTGAAGGCCCTCGGCCACAGCCTGAACACCCGCGACGACGCCGAGATCGCGGCCGCGCGCGATCTCGTGATCCGCTGGAAGAGAAACCTGGCGAAGTTCGAGACCGAGCAGTACAAGACCGGCCTGGCCTCGGGCGAGTTCCTCGTCGTGCACGGCTACAGCGGCGATCTCCTCCAGGTGCGGAAGGAGAACCCGGACATCGTGTTCGCCGTGCCCGAGGAGGGAACGTCGGTCTCGTGCGACGACTTCGCGATACCGGCGGGCGCGCGGGAGGTCGAGCTGGCGCACGCCTTCATCGACTTCATGCACGATCCCGCCGTGGCCGCGGAGAACACCAACTTCCTCTCGTACGTGTGTCCCAACTCGGCGAGCTACGCGATGATCGATGCCGCGATCCGCGACAACCCGGGGGTGTTTCTCGCGCCCGAGCTGCGGGCAAGGTGCGAGGTGATCGACGACCTGGGCGCCGACACCGTCAAGTACACGAAGGCATGGGACGCGGTGAAGGCGGCCGAGTGAACGGGGACGGCGCCGCCCGCGCCGCGCTCGTCACGCGTCCAGCGACCACGGCGCGCGCATGGGCCGCGCGCGCATGGCGTTCGCCTCGGCATCGCCGGGAAACTCCTCCTTGACCGGGTCCCACGCGAGCGCGCGCCCCAGGCGCATGCAGATGTTGCCGATGTGAAGCAGGCTCGCGCAGCGGTGCCCGGACTCGACCGGGAAATACGGATCCTTGCGGCTTCTGACGCACGCGAGGAAGTCGTAGTGCTCGCCGCGTTCGTTGAAGGGGAGCGCCGCGTCGCCGGGCCGGCCGTTCAGGATCTCCGCCGGGCTCGCTTCGACCGGCCCGCGCCACTCCTTGTTGCCGATGCGGCCCTCGGTCCCGTGGAACATGAGCCCGGTGCCGCCCGACGACACGCGGACCTTCACGCCATCGGTGTACGTGTACGTCACCTCGTAATCGATGAACGTGGCGTACACGCTGCCCTCGTTGACGGTGCCGCGCCCCTCGACCTTGACCGGGCCGCCGCGCTCGCGGTCGAGCGCGAGCTGGACGGTGTCGAGCTGGTGCATGCCCCAGTCCGAGAACTTCCCCCCCGAGTAGTCCCACACGTGGCGCCAGCGCTGGGCTTCGGTGCGGCCGGGCGTGTAGGGAACGTACGGCGCCGGGCCGAGCCACAGGTCCCAGTCGAGCCCCTCGGGAACGGGGGCGGCGTTCTCGTTCGGGAACCGCTGCCCCGCGGGCAGCGTCACCTCGACGCGCGTGACCTTGCCGATGGCGCCGCTGCGGACCGCCTCCGCCATCTGATGGTAGCAGGCGATGCTGCGGTCCTCGGTCGATGTCTGGAAGACCGCCTTGTGCTTCCGCACCTCGCGGCAGAGCGTCCGGCCCTCGGCGATGGTCAGGGTGGGCTTCTCGCAGATGACGTCCTTCCCCGCGCGCACGGCGAGCACCGACATGAGCACGTGCCAGTGGTCGGGCGTCGAGATCATCACCGCATCGATGTCGTCGCGATCGAGGATGCGGCGGAAGTCGTTGTATGCGTCGCAGCCCTTCGCGCCGTAGTGCGCGTCCACGAGGGCGCGCGCCTTCTCGCGCCGGTCGGCGAAGACATCGCACACGGCGGCCACGCGCGCGTCCGGCTCCTTGAGGAGGCGCGGGAGGTTCCAGCTCGTCCCGTGCCCGCCCATGCCGATGCAGCCGATGGCAATGCGGTCGCCGGGAGCGCCGCCCGCGCCGCGGCTCCACGCAAGGACGAGGGGGAAACCGACCGCGGATCCGGCGACGCAGCGCAGGAATCCGCGCCGCGTGCCCGTGCGGCTCGGGTGCGGGGGCCGCGGTGCGCCGGGCGTCGGATCGGCGGGGGCTCTCGTTCGGGCGTTCATTGTTCTCAATGGTACGTACGGAGCCCGGCGCGGTCAATCGGCGCCCGGGAGGCGCATGCTCTCGACATCGCGTGCCGATATTACGCATAATGGAACCAGCACCTCCCTTCGCCGCGCCGCGGCGGGGGCGGGGGCGTCGGCACATATACGAGGACCGCGGATGCACGGGCCGAGGCGGACATGAGGCGAGCTGCTTTTTCGATTGCGAGGCGCGGCGTCTGCGCGGCGCTGTGCACGGCCGCGGCCGCGCTCGTCGCACCCCTCTTCGGCCAGACGACGTCCGCGGTATTCACCGCGCCGTGGACGCCGGAGCCGCACTGGGCCGACACGTTCGACGATCTTCTCTTCTTCGGCGACACGGACACGAAGGGCGCCGGCGAGAAGACGGACGTCTTCTACTGGGATTCGCGCGGCCGGATCAAGTTCCTCAGGGACGATCCCGATCCGGCGTTCGTGCTCGGCTACAAGATCCTGACGTACGACAGCCGCTCGGACAACCGGCTGATCGGCGGGCAGCTCAACGACATCGCGCTCGCCGGCGCGACGCACGTCGACGGCCTGGTCGAAGGCTGGCGCGTCAACGTCATGGGCGGCGCCGGCACCGCGAACGACGGCTACTTCCGCAACCGCGAGTCGTGGTATCCCACGGCGGCGCTCGGCGGGCAGCGGCGGCTGGGGGAGACCGGGCTGTTCCACGCCGGCATCGAATTCGACGGCAGCCGCGTGCTCTGGCCCGACGTGCCGCTCCCGTACGTGTCGTACCGCGATTCCCTCGGCAAGCGCGTGCGCTACGCGGTGGGCATCCCGGAGACCTCCGTCGCGGTCCGCCCGCTCGACGGGATGTCGCTCGACCTCAGGTACTACTTCCCGGTCAAGCTCGATGCCACGGCCGAGTACGAGCTCGCCGACTGGCTGCGCATCTTCGCCCTGTACGGGCGCACGCTCGAAGGTTTCTCCATGGGAGCGCCCAACCGCGACAGGATCGATCTGGGGAAGGACCAGCGCTTCTTCCACGAGTTCGACCGCGCCGGCGGCGGCCTGCGCCTCGTCACCTCGTGGCTCGACGCGAGCCTCGGCGGCGGCTGGGCCTTCAACCATCGCTTCCTGACCGGCTGGGACCTGCGCGACCTGGACGAGTACCGCGACCTGGAGGGCGGCTGGTACGTCGCCCTCCGCGTGCAGGGGACGTTCTGATGGGGATCGGTTGCAGCGCCGCGCCTCTTCCGAAGAAGCGAGATGCCGCGGGTGCGTGGTACGCGCCGCTGTTCCTGCTCGCGTGCGCCGCGGTCGCCGCCGGCGATGCCCCGCCGGCCGGCGCGGTTGCCGCGGCGCCGGCGACCGTGGGCTCGCGGAACTGCAGGAAATGCCACGAGGACTTCTACGAGAAATGGGTCTCCTCGTGGCACGGGCTCGCCATGCAGCCCTACTCCGATGCGTACGCGGCGCGGACGCTCGTCGCCATGGCGGCGCCGATCGCGGTCCGCGGCACGAGCTACCGCTTCGACATCAGCGCCGGCGCCGTGCTCGAGCAGGCCCCGGCCGGCGTCAAGACGTACCCCCTGGCGCACGTCATGGGGGGCAAGAACACGGCGTACTTCCTGACGCCGTTCGTCCGCGGGCGGCTGCAGGTGCTGCCGCTCGCTTTCGACACGCGGCGGCGGGAGTGGTACGACACGACGGGGAGCATGGTGCGCCACTTCCGGCACACGACCGATGCGCCCGTCGACTGGACCGATCCGTCCTTGACGTTCAACACGTCGTGCTACGGGTGCCACGTCTCGCAGATCGAGAAGCGCTACGACCTCGCCGCCGACACCTATCGCACGGAGTGGGTCGAGCCCGGCATCAACTGCGAGACGTGCCACGGGCCGGGCGAGCGGCACGTCGCGGCGATGGAGGCGCTCGCGCCGGGCGAGGCGCCCGGGGACATCGAGATCGTCTCGACGAAGCGGATGACGCCCGCGCAGATCAATTCCCTGTGCGGCGCGTGCCATGCGAAGGCCGGGCCGTTCACGGCCGGCATCATGCCGGGCGACGAGTTCTTCGACCACTACGTGCTCACATGCCTCGAGCACCCCGACTTTTACCCCGACGGCCGCGACCTCGGCGAGAACTTCACGCACACGACCTGGCTCCAGAGCCCGTGCCTCGCGTCGCGCGATCTCTCGTGCAAGCACTGCCACACGTCGTCCGGCAGGAATAGGCACGCCGGCGCCGCGGCCGACAACGCCTGCCTGCCGTGCCACGAGCGCCACGTGAAGGATCCGGCGGCGCACTCGCACCACGAAGCCGGGAGCGAGGGGAGCCGGTGCGTCGCCTGCCACATGCCGGAGACCGAGTTCGCGCGCATGCGGCGCCACGATCACAGCATGCGTCCGCCCGCGCCCGCCGCGACCGCGGCGTTCGGCTCGCCGAACGCGTGCGGCCTTTGCCACGCCGACAAGGATGCGCCCTGGGCGGATCGTCTCGTCCGGGAATGGTATCCGCGCGACTACCAGGCGCCGATGCTCTGGGCGGGCGGGCTCGTCGCCGCGGCGCGCGCCCGCCGCTGGGAGCGGCTGGGGGAGATGGGGGATTACGTGACGAGCCGCGGCCGCAACGAGGTCGTTGCGGCGTCGCTCGTGCGGCTGCTCGCGGCCTGCGAGGATGCGCGCAAGTGGCCCGCGCTGTACGCGGCGGTGCGCGACCCGTCGCCGCTCGTCCGCGGCAGCGCGGCGCGCGTCCTGGCCGCATCGGCGTCGCCGGATCCCCCGCGCGCGCTCGCCGCGTTGTGCGAGCTTGCGGGAGACCCGCGGCGGAGCGTCAGGTTCGAGGCGGCGTCGGTGCTCGTGCGGGCGCCGCGCGAGGCGCTGCCCGCCAAGTCGCGCGCGGCCGTCGCGGCGTGCATCGCCGAGTACGAGACGCTGCTCCGCGCGCGCACCGATGACTTCGCGAGCCACTACAACCTGGGCAATCTCGCCCAGGACCGGGGCGAGCTCGACAAGGCGCTCGCGCGCTACGAGACGGCGCAGCGTCTCAACCCGTCGTTCATTCCTGCGCGCGTCAACGCGGCCCTCTGCCACGCGCGGCGCGGCGACGACGCCGCGGCCGAGAAGGCGCTCAGGGATGCGCTTCGCATCGAGCCGGCGAGCGCCGAGGCGCTCTTCAACCTCGGGCTCCTGCGCGCCGAGCAGGGCGATCCGGGCGAGGCGGAGCAGTGTCTCCGCGCCGCGCTGAAGGCGGATCCGCATCTCGCGCAGGCGGCGTACAACCTGGGCGTCATGGTGATCGCTGAGCGCCCGGACGAAGGGCTGGCGCTCCTCAGGAAGGCGGCCGAGGAGGCGCCGGCCGAGCCGCGCTACGCCTACGCGCTCGGGTTTCATCTGCGCAGGCTCGGCGAGCGGGACGATGCGATCGGCGTCCTGCGCTCGCTGCGGAAGCGGCACCCCGCGCACGCCGAGGCGATCGCGCTTCTCGGCGTGCTCTACGAGGAGGCCGGCGAGCTCGACGACGCGCGGGCCCTCTACCGGGAGGCGTGCGGCCGCGCCGACCTGCCCGAGGCCTTCAGGCAGGAATGCACGGCGCGCCTCGCGGCCGTCGAGAGGCGCTGACGGCGAAGGCGGTGCCGGCGCGGCGGGGACGCCGGCGGGGCGCGATGCGGTACGCCGTGCGCTCGTCGCGTACGGTTTTCTTTTGGTCCGGAAGAGGCCGAAATCCCGCAAGTGACGAGGTGGTCGCGAGGGCCTCGACGCCGGGAAACAGGCAGGGGCGTCATGTCTCACCCTCACGATGGTGCCGCGGTCCAGGCGGTAGCTGCGCCGCGTAACGGGCGCAGCGGGCGCCCGCGCCCGTCTCAATTGCCCGGCCGCTCCTCGCGCTCCAGCGCCTCCCAGTCGCGGTAGGCGGCCTTGCTCTCGGCCGAGTTTGCGCTTGCGGCGGCGGCGATCCCGTGAGCGCGGGATGTGCACGCGTTCGGCGTGCCCGGACGTTTTCCACGACCGTGGAAGATTCCACGACCGTGGAATATTCCACGGCCGTGGAATATGAAAGGCCCCCCCCTTTTTCCACGACCGTGGAATCCGGCGCTTGACGTCTGGTATGACTACGGTTATACTAAGGATGTGAAAACGGCAATCTCAATCCCCAACAGCGTTTACGAGGCAGCGCAGCGGCTTGCCGCGCGCCTGGGAATCTCGCGCAGCGAGCTGTATGCCAGAGCGGTGGAAACGTTTGTCAAGCGCCACGAAAACGAGAATCTCACCGCCCGAATCAACCAGGTGTGCGCGAAGATCGATACCTCGATTGACCCCGCGCTGCGTGACGCTCAGGGCGCGTCGCTCCGCGAGGACGAGCGGAAATGAAGCGCGGCGAGATCTGGTGGGCCGAGCTCGCTGCACCGCGAGGCTCCGAGCCTGGCTACCGCCGGCCGCTCGTGATCGTGCAGGCCGACGGCTTCAATCGTAGCGGGATCCATACGGTGATCGGCGTGGCGCTGTCGACGAACATGTTGCTCGCCGAGATGCCGGGCAACGTGCGCATCACGGCCGACGCGAGCGGGCTTCCCGAGGATTCGATCGCGAACGTCACTCAGATCATCACGATCGACAAGCGCTTCCTGGAAGAGAGGGCGGGCAGCCTGCCGCGTGGCGTCATGCGCGAGATCGACGCGGGGCTCATGCTCGTCCTGTCTCTGGCGGACGTCTAACATATCTGTCGTGTTCCCCAAGATCTTGCCGCTTTTGGAGCCCGAGATTCCACAAGTGACGGGGTGTGTCGCGGCCGTCGAGAGGCGCTGACGGCGAGGGCCGCCGCCCCGGGGCGCATGGCGCCGGCGGCTTCTCCTGCCGGCGGGAGCGAGTCCGAGCGCGGCTCCGTTCGCGAGCGAGAGATCCTGTCCGCGGGCCGGCTGCATGGGATTCGCGATGAGCGCGTCGAGAAACTCTTTTGTGAGGGATCGCCGCAGATGTAGAATCGTACTCGTGTGCAGGCCGTCGGATCGCGCGAGCCCCGCGGGTTCGGGAGCGCGCGAAGCCTGGAGCCTTTTCGAGGCCGTCCGCGCCAATGTCCTTTTCCGCCCGTCGGGGAAAGGAGGACGCACATGCGGCGCAGGGAGTTCATCCTCAAGACCGCCGGCGCGGCCGCGGGCGCGATGGCGCCCCTCTCCTTCATTGTCGATCGCCCTGGAACGGCACGCGCGGACGAGTGTCCGCTCTGTGAGGGGACCTGCCGGCTGACCTGCCCCAAGTGCCGCGGCACGGGGCGCTTCTGTACGAGGTGCGGCAACAGCGGGAAAACGCCGTGCGAGCGCTGCAAAGGAAAGGGCGAGCGCGCCTGTGCGGGCTGCAACGGCACGGGATCCGTCGAGTGCGTGCAGTGCCAGGGAGCGGGGCGCGTGTGGGTCCCCCGCCGGCATGAGTGGGGAACCGGCAAGGACGGCAAGAAGGGAGCGCTCATCCGCGTCATCCCTCCCCACTGGGAAGACTGCGCGCGCTGCGGAGCGAAAGGCCGGCACGCCTGCCCGGCGTGCAGGGGGACCGGCGCGAATCGCTGCGAGTCCTGCAAGGGCACGCGCTCGACCGCGTGCCCTTTCTGTGAGGGCAAGGAGTCGCGGCGCCTGGCCTGCGAAGCCTGTGACGGCCATGGCTGGATACGGTGCCCTCGGTGCAACGTCTCCCCACAAGAGGTTGCCGCTGCAGCCGATCGGCCTCCGGACGACGTCCTCCAGGATCTCTCCTTGGCATCGGAGCTCCTCCATAGCGCGCCGCCGCTCCTGCCGCTTCTTGCGCTGGCCTGCGCCGGCATGCACAGGAACCCCTTCGGGATCGTCGTGTTTCGTGAAGCGCTCGACGTCAACCACCGCTGGATCCGGGCCATGGCCCTCGAGGAGCTGCTTCGCTTCGACGCGCGCCGGCTGGCTGAATTCGGCGGCAAGCGCCTGGCCGAACGCCTCGCGGCGCTCGGCAGGGAAGAGGATAGGGAGCTTCGAGGCCTTGCCGAGTCGCTGCTCGCGACGATGGCGCGGCACTACCCGCGGAACGTGCGCCGCGAGGGCGCACACGGCCCCTGGCGTTTCGAGCCGAAGGACTTTCCCGAGGGCAAGGAGCTTCCGCCGCTGCTCGCGCCCGCGGACGCCGGCGATCCCGCCCCGAGCGAATCGAAAGGCCGCACGCGCGCGGCTCCCAAGATCGACGAAGAAGCGGCGGCGCGACGCTTCGGCGCCGAGATGCCGGCAGGACAAGGCGCCGACATCATCTGGACGCTGGATTGCTCGGCGAGCGTGCAGCGTCCCTTCGATGACCTCCGGAATGCCGCGGCGCGCACGACGCGAATCGTTGCCGAGTTGACCGGCGCGCTGAGAGTCGGGCTGGTCGCGTACCGAGACAAGGTCGAGGGCCTGCTCCCTCTCACGGACGCCGCGGCACGCTTCTTCGCGGCGCTTCGAATGCTTCGCGCCGACAAGGGCGGCGACCTCCAGGAAGGCGTCGACGTTGCCCTTCGCGCCGCGTTGGATGCGCAAGGCATGGGCATGCGTCCGGAAGGGCGCAACGTCGTCGTGGTCATGGGCGACGCGGGACCGAGCCCGCATCGCGCGCGGGCTCTGATTGCCGCGCTCAACGATCTGCGCATGAAACGGCCGCGTCTGAGCGTGCATTGCGTTGCGTGCGGCAACGCGCTGATCGCACCCCGTGAGTCCGATTTCTGGCGCGATCTGGCGCGCGCGGGCGGCGGTCGACTGTTGCAGCTCGACCAGCGGACACGCATCGTCGAGGAGCTGTGCGTCGCGGCCATGCCGGGAGTCGACGAGACCGCTCTTCGCCGCATTCTCCGCACGATCGCCCGCACCGAGGGCTGGATGGCGGAGCAGAACAGGGGCGAAGAGCGGGGCATTGAGGGCGGCAGGGAGAACCAGGCCGCCGCCCCGGGGCTCACGGATTCACGAGAATCTCATCGACGAAGAGCCATGCCGGCTGCCCTGCCGCCGGGCGCCCCGCGGGAATCGCGGCGATGTTGACGGCGCGAACGCGCACGTAACGTGCGCTCCGCGCGCCCGTTGTCACGCGCAGCGTGCGGGCGAAGGGGCCGCCGTCGCCCACCGGCTCGATGCGCTCGACGATGTGCGCGGCCGAGAAGTCCTTCCCGTCCGGCGACAAGAAAACCTCCACCGCGAGCGGAAGGTAGATTCCGACATCCGCCGATTGCAGACAGCGCACGGCAACCGCGGCGACGTCGGTGAGACCGCCGAGGTCGATCACCGCGTCCAGATCTCCGCCGTGGAAGCCCAGCCACCCGGCGGCGCGGAAGTTCGGGGCCGCCGCCTTCCCGTCCGTGAGCGACGCCGCGCCCTCCGCGGGATAGCGCGCGTCGGGCGCGGCCGCGAGGCGCGCCGGGCGATGGAGGGCACCGTGCGTCACCGTCGATGGCGCCGCCGCGGCGATGGCATCATCGGGCAGCATGCGCGGCCGCAGGCGCTCGAAGTGCGTGCCGAGGTCGACCTTCGCGAGCAGGTCCCAGAGCGATGTCCCCCGGCATCGAAGCGCGAGCGCGGCCGCGACCCACGGCTGGGTCCAGCCGGTCTCCTGGCACCACGGGCCCCACTCCCAGTCGGCGCTCGATGCCCAGAATTCCCAGCGCCCGAAGTCGAACGCGCGGTACCAGGCGCCGTCGAGCTCGGGGTGCGCCTCCGAACGCGCCTGCGCGCGGCACGCGAAGCGCGCCAGCCGCTCTTCGGCCTCGGCGTAGAACGCGTCGCCGGTCGCGGCGGCCGCTTCGCGCAGGCCGATGAGAGCGAAGTTGCAGGAGTAGAGGAAATCGGCGATCGTGTCGCCGTCGCGTTGAATGAGCGAGGTCTCGCCGGTGCCGTACGCGTCGTTCGAGGGCAGCGCCTGCCCGCCGCCGCCGATCGTCTCTCGCAAGGCGCCGCTCCGGTCCTGCAGCGCCGCGAGGTCGCCGGCCACGGTGCGGAGCCAGCCGCGATGCTCGGGCGTATCGGCGACGCGCACGAGCCAGGCGAGCGGCAGGACGAGCCTCGCCCGCTCGATCGTGCCGCTTCGGAGGCACCATTCCCAGCGCGCGGGATAGGCGTCCATCATCGCGCGCATGCCCGCCAGGCTCCGCGCGAGCAGGGGCTCGAAACGCGCCTGCCGGTACGCCCAGAAGTTGCAGGCCCAGAGCCAGGCCTGGAAGTGCGGCGAGCAATGGATGCGCGCGTCGTTCCAGTACGCGCGCCAGCCCCGGGCCCCGAGCTGCGCCTCCTGAATGCACGCCTCCCTGAATCCGGACGCGCCGGTCGTGCGGAAGTTGGCCAGAATGCAGCGCGCCGCCGCCTCCTCCCATCGCCGCTCGCCCGAGAGCGCCGCCGCCGCGCCCACGGCGAGCAGCGCCCGCGCGTTGTCGTCGCCCCAGTACGAGTCGGGCGAATCGAGCGACCAGCCGACGAGGCCGTAGGATGGGCTGCTCTCGCCGGCCCTCGGGCCGGCGGCGAGGCCCGAGTCGCCGAAGATGTAGTCGATGAGGTTCGCGGCGATGCGCGCGTGGGCGGGCCGCGCGTTGACGGCGGCATCGAACGCCATGAGCATGGCGACCTCGGCCGAGCAGTCGTTCCGAACGGCGTAGCGCATGGGCTGGCCGCCGTCGCTCAGGATCGTCGAGCTGAAGCCTTCCAGGACGCCGAAGGAGCCGTCGCCTGCCGGCCACTCGGAGAGGGGCATGGCGCGCACCGTGTTGTAGGTCTTCGAGCGATCGAGAACGTCCGCCGGCCACGACCGGTGCCGGAGCACGCGGCTTCGAACGATCCAGTCGGCCGCGCGCCGCACTGCCTGGAGCTCGATGCCGCCGGGGAGCGCCTCGTCCGGGCCGAAGCTCGGTCTCACGGCCGGCGTCCAGTCGAGCGGCACGGCGGGCGCGCCGGGCCGGAGCCGCGCGAGGATCGTCCGCCAGATCGTCCGCCACGCGCCGGCGGGGAGGTAGCGGCCGCGAACGCAGCGGCTCAGGCTCGTCGTCGCGACGAGCAGGTTTCCCCGCGGGTGGTCGAAGAGCAGCGGCGCGGCGGCGGCGTCGTCGATGCCGTAGACCGCGGTGTCCACGCCCGCGACCTTGGCAATGACGATGTGGGGCGCGGCGCTCGCCGCCGGCAGGTAGCGGCAACCGCTCACGAGGACGATCCGGCCCGGTCGCAGCTCCGCGCCGAAGAAGTCCGACGCGATCACGCCGCGCTCGAACCGCACATCGCGCGGGGCGCCGAGCGCGAGATCGGGCAGCCGTTCGGGATACTCGACGTAGAGGCGAAGGCGTTTCCGGGCCGCCTCGTCGAATGTCGCCGGCTCGATCGGCGCGGGGCGGTCGGGATAGCCGTCCGCGAGCACGAGCACGGCCGAGCCCTCGGCGGCCGCGCCGACCGCGCCGGCCGCCGTCGAGAACCGCCGGCACTCCGCGCCGGCGGCGGCGACGGCGCGATAGAGTTCGTTGTCCACATCGCACGCGAACACCCAGGCGTTCGCGGGCGGGGGGGGCTCGGCGGCGCACGCGACGGCGCACGCGACGCACGCAGCGGCGGCGACCAGGGCAATCGCGGCCGGCGGAAATGCCGTTCGGGTTCTCATCACCCGTGATCCTACCCGGAAACGCCGCGGCGGTCACGCCGCAGGCTGACCGCGACGAGCGCGAAAGCCGGGACATGGTCCACGGGTACCATGCCCGAAGGGTCGCTCTCTATAACAAGCGGAGCGAACTCGCGCGTAGCGCACGGCGCGGGAGCTCGGGCGGCGCCCGGTCTCGCCACG
>JBFZCA010000579.1:0-2863 GCA_041308205.1 Planctomycetota bacterium
GCCAGGGCTGCGCCTCGTGCCACCGGCGGGCCTTCTCGACCGGCCAGCGCCCGTCCGCATCGGCCGCGCCCGCCGCGGCGCACACCGCGGCGAGCACGACGGCGGACACGACAACGCGGCGCGCGAAACGCCGGAAACCTCCGCACGGGAGACGGTACGTACCATGCGTGTGCATGCGCGTTCCTCGTTACCGGTTCGAGTCAGCGGTGATTATACCTGCCCCCGTACGAGACGCGACAGCGCGCGCGGCGCCGTTGTCCCCCGCGCGCCGCGCCGGTACGATGCACGCAGCATGTCCGCACTGGGCAATCGCAACCCGAGGAACCATGCAATGAGCACGAGCCGACTTGGAGCATCCGCGTGCGTCTGCGCCTGCCTGTGGGCTGCGGCCGCGGCGGCGCCGGCCGAAGTCCCGATCCTTCGGGCCGAGGCGTTCAAGCACCACATCGACGCCTTCAACCGCGGCGACCGCGAGCTCGTCGTCAACCACATTCCCAACGCGGCGGCGTGGGAATGGCTGCGGGAGAACATCCCCCTCTTCGAGTGCGCCGACAAGGACCTGGAAGAGATCTACTACTTCCGCTGGTGGACGTACCGCAAGCACATCGCCCGCACGCCCGACGGGTTCATCGTGACGGAGTTCCTGCCGCGCGTCCCCTGGAGCGGCACGCACAACTCGATCAACTGCCCGGCCGGCCACCATTTCTACGAGGGCCGCTGGCTCCGCGACCCGCGCTACCTGGATGACTACGCCGTCTTCTGGTTCCGGAAGGGCGGCGAGCCGCGCAAGTACAGCTTCTGGGCGGCCGACGCCATCGAGGCCCGGTCGCTGGCCACGGGCGATGACCGCCTCTGCCGGGAGCTTCTCCCCGACCTCGTCGCGAACTACGAGGCGTGGGAGCGCGAGCGCGGCGGCCCGGACGGCCTTTTCTGGCAGGAGGACGGCCAGGACGGCATGGAGGTCTCGATCGGCGGCAGCGGCCATCGCGCCACGATCAACAGCTACCAGTACGGCGATGCGATGGCGATCGCGCGGATCGCCGCGCGCGCGGGCCGGCAGGACATCGCGGCCGCGTATCGCGCGAAGGCCGCCGCCCTCAAGCGGCTCGTCGAGGAGAAGCTCTGGGACCCGGCCGCGCAGTTCTTCAAGGTCCTGCCGCGGGGGAGCGCGGCGCTCGCCGATGTGCGCGAGCTGCACGGGTACACGCCCTGGTACTTCAACCTCCCCGATCCCGCGAAGTCGGTCGCGTGGAAGCAGCTCATGGACCCGAAGGGCTTCTACGCCCCGTTCGGCCCCACGACCGCCGAGCAGCGCCACCCGCGGTTCACGATCGCGTACCAGGGCCACGAGTGCCAGTGGAACGGCCCGAGCTGGCCGCTCTCGACGGCGGTGACGCTGGCGGCCATGGCCAACCTCCTCAACAACTACGCGCAGGACGCGGTCACGAAGGACGACTACTGGACGACGTTCCAGTGCTACCTTCGCAGCCATCGCTTCAGGCAGATTCCGCCCGAGCCGCCGGCGCTCTCGCGCTCGTACGACACCGCGGTCGCCCGGCACACGTGGTGGGCCGAGGATCGCCTCGGCGGGACCGAGTGGGTGCAGTACGAGTTCCCCGAGCCCGTGCGCGCCGATGCGGCCGAGGTCTTCTGGTACGACGACCCGCACGGCATCGACCCGCCCGCGGCGTGGCGGCTCCTCGCGCGGGACGGCGGCGAGTGGCGAGAGGTCGCGGCGAAGGGCCCGTACGGCGTCGCGATCGACCGCTGGAACCGCGTCGAGTTCGAGCCGGTCGCGACGGCGGCGCTCAGGCTGGAGGTCCGGGCGGCGCCGGGCAAGAGCGCCGGCATTCTCGAATGGCGGGTGCTCGCCGGCGGCGCGAACGCGGCGCCGCGCGCGACGCCTTCAGCGTCGTACAGCGATGTCTACGCAGCGCGGTTGAGCGCCCTGAACGATGGCGATGCCCGCGCGGAGCGCATCGAGACGCGGCAGCCCTGGATCGACGAGAACCTCAATCCGTACACCGGCGACTGGATTGCGCGGACGCTGCTCCGCCTGCGCGGACAGAAGCCCGAGGAGCGCGGCAAGGACTACAACCACTCCTCGTTCTGCGACCTCGTCATCACGGGCCTGGCCGGCCTGCGCCCGCGCGCCGACGATCTCCTCGAGGTCAACCCGCTGCTTCCCGAGCGGGCCTGCGATCACTTCTGCCTGGACGGCGTGCCCTACCACGGCCGCTCGATCACGATCCTCTACGACCGGACCGGCGAGCGCTACGGCAGGGGCGCGGGGCTGCAGGTCCTCGCCGACGGCCGCCGCGTCGCCGGCGCCCCGTCTCTGCAGCGGGTGACGGCGCGCCTGCCGTGACGAGGCGCCTGCCGGGCGGCGCGGGCGCGGCGTCCTACGGGCTCAGCTTCCAGACGATCGCGTCGCTCGCGCCGTTCGTGCGGTCGAATGCGGTGCCGGCGACGTACGCGCTGCCTCCCGCGCCGAGCACGAGTGACCCCGCGAGAGTGCCCGCGTCGTCGGGCCGCGGGTCGATCCGCGCCATGCCGGTCCCGCCGCTTCCGGGCAGCGTCCCGTCGGGCAGGCCCGTGGCCAGAAAGCGCCATATCGTGGCGCTCGAGTCCGTCTTGGCGACGCCGGATGAGCGCGTGACTCCGCAGACGAGGAGGCGGCCGCTCCCATCGACGACAACGCCCGTCGCCGCCGCGACGCCGGGCAGATACCCGCCCTCCAGCAGGCCATCCCCGCTGAAGGTGAGCTCCGGGTCGCCGTCGGCCTGGTACGCCCAGACGAGCATCTCCGCGGGATCGACCCCGTTCTCGTAGATGCGGAAGCCGGCGACCTTCACGGTGTCGT
>JBFZCA010000580.1:0-22223 GCA_041308205.1 Planctomycetota bacterium
AATCACTGGCGTTTCAAGCAGCTCGACGCGTTTCGCGAAATCTCACGCGAGCTCTACAACGTCATGACGCAGGGAGTCGCGAGCTTGCCGCCCGCGGCGCTCGCCAATCTCTTCGGCTGGACGGGATCGTACGCGCCCGGGGAAGGCGAGACGGCGCGCGCCGCCTTCCTGCAGGCGGTGTTCGCGCGCTGGGAGCGGGAGACCGGGGAGGACGCGCAGGGCAATATCGAGAACGTCCTGTACTCCTGCGGCGATGTCGATCTCGTGATCGCGCTCGGGCGCGCGCAGATCGCGCGGGCCGCCGGCCCGGAGGCGAAGGCCGCCGCGGCGGCGCGGCTCTTCAGCCTGCTTCTCGGACGGCCGTGGAGCGCCGAGATCGAGAAGGAGCTTGAGGGCCTCATCGCGCAGGTGGGCTTCGGCGAACAGGCGATTCCGGCCAAGATCGGGGCCGTGCAGGCGTACGCGCGCTACCTGGTCGACGCCCGCACCCGCGCGCTCGTCGAGGCGATTCCCGAACGGAGCAAGAAATCGCGCAGAGAGCTCGCGCCGCTCGCGGCCGAGGCCGCGAAGACCGCGCGCACCGAGGCGGTCGGGAAGCTCGCGGCGCTCGGCGCCGCGGGGGTCGGCGCGGAGCTCGCGCCGTACATCGCGATCGAACGGCTGAGCATCGAGGCGAAGCTGGGGCTGGAACCCGCGCGCGTCTTCGACGAGGTCGCGGGGCTCTTCAACGCGCTGCCCGAGCTTCCGGACGACGCGCCGCTCGCCGGGCAGGCGAAGACTCTCGGCGAGCGCTGCTGCATTGTCCTCGGCTATCTCGCAGTAGCGCCGGATGCGGAAGCGGCGCTCGCCGAGAAGCTCGGCGCGCTCCTGGATGCGGCCATCGCGGGCAAGACCGCGCGGGCCGACGCGCGCCTGGCGAAGTACCGCCTGCTCGTCGCGCTCGACCGCGGCGATGCGCTCGAGGACGCGCTCGGGAAATGGGCCGAGGAGGACGGCGCCATCGCCGGCAACAGGTGGCGCGTGCCCTACGGGTACATTCTCGCCGAGCGCGGGAAGCTCGAAGAGGCGGTGAAGGTCTTCGAGGCCGTGAAGGCGATCGACGAGATCGGGCCGGCCGAGTACCGCGCGCTCGCCGGCTGGTGCATGGCGCTCAATGCACCCGACCGCCGGCGCGAGGCGCTCGTCAGGTCGCACATGGCGACGAACGAGTGGCAGCTCGACAACGCGCTCAGGCGTGAGCTCGGACGCTACCGCCGGAGCGGCGACAGGATTCCCGACGAGATGGGCGAGGATGTCTTCCTCAGGTTCGCGGCGCTCCTCAGGAAGGCGA
Source organism: Planctomycetota bacterium (assembly GCA_041308205.1). GTDB lineage: Bacteria > Planctomycetota > UBA8108 > UBA8890 > UBA8898 > UBA8898. The sequence goes on from JBFZCA010000580.1 coordinate 1,331, forward strand.
GCCGGCCCGGACGGCACCTCGGTCTTCTCAGGGAGTACTACGAGGCGACGAAGGACTTCAAGCTGCTCGAGACCCTGAGCGAGGTCGTGATCGGGCAGACCGCGGTCAAGGTCTACGACGCGCTCGGAGAGCTGGACAGGCTCGCGGCCCTGATCGGCGATGAGGCGACGATCGACCGGTTCGAGCGCCATCTGCGGGAGCTGCGCGCGGGCGCCAAGACCGAGGTCGACCGGCGCGCACTCGCGCTCATCGAGTTCATGATCGAGTCGCGCGCCGCGGCGCAGAACCAGGGCGGAGGGCCGCACGGCGAGCGAGCCCTCGCGGCGCTCAAGGAAGCCTTCAAGGAGAAGTGGCAGGAGGGCGAGGAGCCGCTCATGGCGCGGTTCCTGGCCTCGACGGGACGGCTCGCCGAGCCGCTCAGGAGCGAGGCGCTCGATCAGCTCGCGGCGCTGCACGCCGCGGCGGCCTCGGGCAGCCAGGCTCGCTTCGAGATCGGCGCGCAGAGGGCCGCGTCGCTCTGGGCCAACGACGCCAAGGAGGAGGCCGCCGGCGTGCTCTCGGCGGCGCTCGATGAGTACCGCACGGCATCGGGAGACCGTCTGCCCGCGCACGCCCACGGCCAGGTCTCGAACCTGGGCTCGTTTCTTGAGGGTGTCGGGAGGCTCGTCGCGGCCGAAAAAATGTGGCGCGAGGAGCTCGGCCGCGCGTACAACGATGAGGAGCGCCACGGCTTCAGGCGGGGGATGTACGAGTTCTATGCCCGCGTCATCGAGCGCAAGGGGACGACGGCGCTCGGTTCGGGGGAAACGCTCTATCGCGCGGTGCGCGCCGAGCTCATCGCCCAGATCGAGCGCAACGCGAGCGAATGGCAGGCGCGGGATCTCGTGGCCCGCCTCTGCGACGTGTTCGAGCGGGCGCGGAAGGCGGGGATCGCATCCGCGCCGAACGATCTGCGCGAGTATGCGTACAAGGGCCTGCCCGCGGTGCTCAAGCGGCATCAGTACCGCGAGGGCCAGAACATGGTCGCGAGCGTGGCGGCGCAGGTGCGGGAGGCGCTCGGCCCGCGCGAGGCGGTCGAGTTCCTGGTCGTCAGGGCCGAGAACGAGCCCGCGTGGCTCGAGCGGCGCAACGAGGGGTTCTGGCACCGGCACCACAGCATCGCCGTGTGGCGGCACGAGGCGGGCGACATCGGGAGCGTCGAGCCGCGGCTCCTCGCGCTCGTGCTCGCGGAGCTCGCGCGTTCGCTGGAGGAGCGCGAGTTCCGCGCGCACGCCTTCTACTACCACTACAACGCCCACTTCTGGACAGCCAAGGCCGGGGACTTCTACAGGACCGCCCTCGATGTCCTCGAACGCCGCCGCGACTCGGAGGAGAGCGTCAAGTTCATCGCGAGCTATCTCGCCGACGGCCTGCAGAAGTACGACGCGGCCATCGACGCGCTCACCGCGGCCTACAAGAAGGGCATCCTCGGCAACGAGGGCCGGGCGCAGCTCGTCATGCACCTCCAGGGACGGGGCAGGCACGCGGAGTCGCTCGTTCTCCTCGATGGGCCGGGCGGCATGGTCGCGATGTGGCCCGACAACGTCGATTACCGCGCCTTCCTGATCATCGGCTGCCACGGCGCGGGCCGGAAGGATGATGCCGCCGCCGCGCGCGCCGCCGCGGATGCGCACTTCCGGAACGACAGCCGCTGGAACGAGCACGCGGCGGCGCAGCTTGCGGGCGCGTGCGTCACCGCGGAGCTCTTCGAACATGCGGTCGACTACTACACGGAGGCGATGACGTTCCGCCGCAAGGCGGATCCGCTGCGCCGCGAGGGCGATGGGCATCTGAGCGATTACTACCAGCGCCAGGCCGAGGCGTACGTGCGGCTCGGCCGGACGGCGGAGGCCGTCGAGGCGGCCGCGGGCGCCATCGTGGTGTGGGCCAGGGACATCAACCAGCGCAACGGCGCATTCGAGAATCTGAAGAGGATTCTCGCACACGCCAAGGGCTTGTCCGAGTACGCGGCCGCGTTCGACCGGAAGTGCGCGGAGGACAAGGTGGAGAAGCCCGTGATTCGCAAGGCGCTCGGCCGGGTGTTCCTCGACAAGCGAGACTTTGCCGCCGCGGCGCTCCACCTCGAAGCATGCATGGAGAGCGGCCCCTTCGAGGCCGAGGTTCTCCGCATGCTCATCGAGGCCTACGATTCGCGGGGCGCATCGGCCAAGGGCACGGCGCGGTTGCTCGATCTCGCGCGCCGGAGCGGCCACGCCTTCGAGCTCTACAAGGAGCTCGGCGAGCGCATGCGGCGCGAGGGCGACCGGATCGGCGCCGAGCGCGCGCTGACGACGCTCGCCGAGATGTCGGCGAACGAGTCGGAGGGCCGCGCGCTCCTCGCGCGGGTGCGCGAAAACGACAGGCGCTTCGCCGAGGCCGCGGCCGAGTGGCGCCACGTCGTTCGCATCAGGTCGAACGAGCCGGAAGGATACCTGGGCCTCGGCCGGTGCCTGCTGCATGCCGGGCAGGGCGAGGAGGCGCGCAAGGTTCTCGAGGACTTCCTCGGCAGGGACTGGCACCCGCGCTTCGGCGATGTGAAGGCCCAGGCACGGGAGCTTCTCGGCCGCCTGGAGAAGTAGCACGCGGCCGGTTCGCGAGAGGAATCGTGCCGGGGGCGGCGGATCATCGCCGCCCCCGGCTTGATCGCCGGGCGCGGGGCGCATACCATGATGTGACAGGAGGCTGTGGCCTACAGCCTAAGGAGCATGTCATGCGACGAGCAGCAACAGTTCTGATGGCGCCGTTTCTGGCGGCATTCCTCGGCGCGGCCGAACCCGCGACGCTCGACACCGATCCCCACCTCATGGCGTGGTGGAAGTTCGATGAGGTCGAGGGAACGAAGGCCCTGGATTCGTCTCCGCACGGCCGGCACGTCGAGCTCAAGGGCGGTCTTTCCTTCGCGAAGAGCTCGGTTGCCGGCCGCGCCGGGAAGGCGCTGAGCGTGGGCGGCGGCGGCGCCGTCGAGGCCGCGGGGTACAAGGGCATCGGCGGCACGGCGGCGCGCACCGTCGCGGCCTGGATCAAGACCAAGCGCCCGGAAGGCGAGATCGTCGCCTGGGGCCGCAACGATTTCGGGGCCATGTGGACCTTCCAGTTCATTCGCGGCCGCGTCGGCGTCACGCCCAAGGGCGGGTATTTCTACATGAACCCGGAGACGCACGATGGGGAGTGGCACCACGTGGCCATCGTGCTCGCGGCGGCCGAAACGCCGAACCTGCACGACCATGCCGCGCTCTACAAGGACGGAGCGCCCGCCGAGATTCACGACATCGGCCTTCTGGACATGTTCCCCATCGCGACCGGCAACGAGATCGATGTGCGGATCGGCGCGCGGTTCGAGGGCGCGCTCGATGACCTGCGCATCTACGACCGCCCGCTCGCCGCCGAGGAGATCAAGGCGCTCTTCGAGCTTCGGAGCGACAAGTCGGTCGTGCCGGGGAAGTGATCGCCGTGCGCTGCATGACGCTTGCGGCCGTCGCCGCGCTCATCGTCGCGTTCGCGGCCGCCGCGGGCTGCACGCAGGCCGGCGTGGCGGCGCCCGCGCCCGAGGATGCGCCGCTGCTGCTCGACGATGCGCCCGCACCCGAGGACGCGCCGCTGCTTCTCGACGATGCAACCGCGCCCGAGGCGCATGAAGGCGCCGATAACCGCCGCTGCCGGGTGTGTCACCTCGATCTGTCTCAAGAAGAGCTCGCGGTCACGCACGCGCGCGCCGATATCGGCTGCGCCGGCTGCCACGGCGAAAGCGATGCGCACATCGCGGATGAGTCGTGGGGCTCGGGGGGCAACGGCACGGCGCCCGATCGCATGTTTCCGCGGCACGCGATCATCGAGCTCTGCCTGGGGTGCCATCGCAGGGACAAGCTCTCGGCCGGCAATCACGCCGCCGCCGACATGGAGGGCAAGGTCTGCACGGACTGCCACGGCGCACATCGCATGCCCCTGCGCAGGTGCGTCTGGAAATGAAAAATTGCCGCGCATCTTGACCCGGCCCGGGGCAGCGATTACAGTAACCTAATAGAGATCCGGTCGAAAGGTCTCGCTCGGAACGACAGTCGGAGGTCGCATGTCGACGCACGACGACGTGCTCTTTTGCCGCATTGTCCTTCAGAAGGGATTGCTGCCCAAGGAGACGGTCGAGCAGGCGCTGGCCGAGGTCGACCGTTTGCGCGTCCACGACCCCGAGCTGACCATGGGCCAGTATCTGGGGCTCAAGGAGCTTCTCCGCTGGGACCAGGTCGAGTGGGTGCAGACCTACGCCGCGGCCTTGAGCGCGGGCACGGCTCCTTCCCAGGCGGCGCCCGCCGCCGTGCATCCTCAGGTTGCGCGGCAGCATCCGCCGGCGCATGGCCACGGACCCGCACACGGCCACGGACCCGCGCATGGCCACGGACCCGCACACGGCCACGGACCCGCACACGGCCACGGACCCGCACACGGGCACGCACCCGCGCCGCACCATCACGCTCACACGACGCATCAAACGCCGCGCCGGCAGGCGTCCTTCGCCCTGCCGGCGACGATAGGCGGCTCCATTGCGCTTGTAGGCGGCATCATCCTGTACATGAACCTGGGCGGGAGCGACACACCCGTCGCGCCTCTGGGCCGCCAGGACACGCCCGCGCCCGCCGCGCCCGTGCCGGCTGCTCCGGCAACGGTCGCCGCCGCGCCGGCGCCGGAGGAAGAGAGGGCGTTTCAGAACATCAAGCTCTCGCCGAACGATCGCGACAGGCTCGGCCTTGCGGAGGGGTTCTTGAAGCGCTTTCCCGCATCGTCGCTCGCTCCCGAAATCGCCTCGCTGCGCGACCGGCTGCGCCAGAAGTTCGACGGCGCCGGCAGGGCGCAGATCGACGAAGCGCTCAAGAGTCGGGCGGAATTCGCGCGCGACCGCAAGTACAAGGAGCTTGCCGCGATGTTCCGCGTCGTCGCCGGCGAATGCAAGGGCACCGCGGCCGCCGCCGAGGCCGAGACCAAGCTCCGCGAGACCGAAGCGGCGTGGAAGGAGGCGGTGCGCGCGGAGCTGGCGAAGATCGACGGCCTCGCCGCCGGGAAGAAATACGAGGATGCGATCATCGCGGCCAAGGACATCCTCCTCTGGTGCCCTCCCGAGCTCAAGACCGAGATCGAGAACAAGATCGTGACGATCGAGCGCGACCGCGGGCCGATCGACATCGTCCTGAAACCCGTGGGGGAGGATGACGGCGCCCCGCCGCGACGTGCGACCGAGGGGGACGACGAGCCGGTCAACCCCGCGCCCGTGGTGACGAAGCCCGATGAGGAACCGCCCGGCGAGAAGCCGACCGATGAGGAGCCCACCGACGAGGAGCCGACCGACGAAGGCCCCGTCGACGGCGGCGGCCGGACGAGCGTCCCGCCCGAGAAGAAGGACACGAAGAAGGAGCTCTTCCCCAAGGACGGCGGCGAGGGCGGCGGTCCCTCCGTCAACCCGATCGCCGACGCGGTCAAGAAGGTCGGCAAGGATGCCGTGGTCGCCAAGCTCCTGGGCGTGCTCGCATGCTCTCACTGCGAGGTCGAGCCCTCGGGCAAGGTGAAGATCGGCTACGCGTTCTCGACCGTCGACAAGCGCCTCGCGAACGACTGGAAGCCGATCGTGGGCACCAGCATGAAGGACAAGATCCGCTGGTCCGTGCGCGCCGAGGGCGATATCGCCACGGTGTGGTACGGCGTGCGCGTCACGGACAAGAGCTCGTTCTTCAACCAGGCGTTCTTCACGCACGAGCTCACGATCGACGTGTGCTACCTGAGCGCCCAGCGGACGACCTCGGCCACGCATTTCATCGCGGGCCTCAGGGACAGGAAGTCGGGCAACGTGTACGGCGGGGATTTCGGCACGCAGGCGGTGCGCATTCAGGAAGGCAAGATCGACCTTGCCAGGCCGGCGAGCCGCGGCGAGCTCGTCCAGGCCATGGAGGTCCACTGGTTCCGGTCGGTCTACCAGGGCGGCCGCGTGACGGCCTACCGGGCCTACGGCAGCGAGGGCCGCGGGGCGTGGCTGCGCTCCTCGCCCGAGTGGGAGGATGCCCCCAACTTCCGCGAGGGCGGCGCCTTCGACGTCAAGAAGAATATCGAGGAGTTCCAGCCCATCATCCTGTTCTACCCCGACATCGTGGGCACGATCGGGCTCGTGCGCATCTACGGCTACCTGAGCCCCGCGTGGATCGAGGAGAAGGGGCTCAAGTTCGAGTAGGCGTGCGCCGGGCGTACACCCCGATCTGCATGCCCACCCGGACGAGAGTCTCCACGCCCGCCGCCGAGCGCTCCGCGATGTCGGCATCGAGCGTCATGCGCCCGGGCTCGTACAGGACGATCACGGTCGAGCCGCCGAAGCGGAACAAGCCCTTCTCCGCGCCGCGCGCGGCCGGCGCTTCCGGTCTGTAGGTCTGGACGATCGAGCCCACGCACATGGCGCCGATCTCGAGCATGCAGATCGTGCCGGCGCGCTCGCCCGCCGCGAGCAGCGTGCGGTGCCTGAGATTCGCGTCGAGAATGCGCAGGCCCGTCGCCAGCGCGATCGGGTTGACCGAGTGCAGGCGGCCGGCGATCGTCGCGGCGGGGCCGGGAATGCAGGCCTCGGGGAAGTGGAAACGGTGGTAGTCGGCCGGACAAAGGCGGTAGATGCAGAGCGTGCCGCCGGCGTAGCGGGCGCACAGGGCATCGTCGCCAAGCAGCGCGGCGGGGTCGAGCGGCGCGGCCTTGACCATGAAGCGCGTCGCGGGGGCGATGGCCGGCACGGCGAGCAGCCGCGCATCGCAGGGCGAGATCACGGCGCCGGGATCGCCGGGGATGGGCCGCGCGCCCGGCCTGAGCGCGCGCGTGAAGAAATCGTTGAAGCTGGAGAAGTCGGTTCGGGCCGAGTCCCCGAGGTCGATCCGAAGGGCGGCGACCGCGGAGGCGACTCGGCGCACGCTGCGCGGGGAGTCCTGCAGCCGGCCGCAGAGGCGCGAGAACCAGCGTCGCGAGAAGACGGCCCGGGCGGCCAGGCGCCCGAGGCGGCTCTCGTACAGGAGGCGCACGAAGCGCTCGCCGAGCACGATCTCGCGCTCCAGAGCGCCCGCGGCGCGGTCATAGACCATGATGGGGCGGTCGGCTGCCATCGCATCCTCGTGCCGGACCGCGGACCTGCCGCGGCCGGGTGGTGCCATTCTGCGCCACAACGGCGCCCCGGCGCAACCGCGCGCGGCGCGCCCGCCGACTTTAATTCAGCGCCGACTTGCCTATAATCGATACTCTTTACGGGGGGGAGCCGCGAGCGAGCGCGCCGCACGGGCGCGGCCGCGGCGCCCCGCGGAATCGAAGCGAGCGGAGCCATGCCGGAAATCGACTACAAGTTCGCGGACATCGAGCGCAGGTGGCAGGCCAGGTGGCGGGAAACGCGCATCTTCGAGGCCGACGAACGCGGCTCGAAGCCGAAGTGCTACGTCCTCAACATGTACCCCTATCCGTCGGGCGTCCTCCACATGGGCCACGTGATCAACTACACGCTCGGCGATGTCGTGGCGCGCTACAAGATGCTGCGGGGCTACAACGTCATGTGCCCCATGGGTTGGGACTCCTTCGGCATGCCGGCCGAGAACGCCGCCATCCGGACCGGCGTCCACCCGCACGCGTTCACCGAGAAGAACATCGCCCACATGCGCGCGCAGATGGGCAGCGCGGGCTGGGGCTACGACTGGCGCCGCGAGGTCGCGACCAGCCATGCGGACTACTACCGCTGGACACAGTGGTTCTTCCTCAAGTTCTACGAGAAGGGCCTGGCCGTCAAGAAGACCGCCGCGGTCAACTGGTGCGAGAGCTGCGCCACCGTGCTCGCCAACGAGCAGGTCAAGGACGGCGGCTGCGAGCGCTGCGGCACGCAAGTCTCGCAGAAGGACATGTCGCAGTGGTTCTTCAGGATGAGCGCCTACGCCGAGCGCCTGCTCGCCGGCCACGAGAAGCTGCGCGGCAAGTGGCCGGACGCGGTGCTCGCCATGCAGGAGGAGTGGATCGGCCGGAGCGAGGGCGCGACCGTGTTCTTCAAGGTCAAGGAGACCGGCGATCCCCTGCCCGTCTTCACGACGCGCCCGGACACGCTGTGGGGCGTGACCTTCATGTCCGTGGCGCCCGAGCACCCGATCATCGAGAAGCTGCTCAAGGGCAGCCCGCACGAGCGGCGCGTCATGCCCGTCGTCCGGGATCTGCGCGCCATGGGAACCTCCGAGAAGGAGCTTGCCGAGCGCGAGAAAGTGGGCGTCTTCACCGGCTTCCACGTCGTGAATCCCGTGAACGGCGAGGCCGTGCCGCTCTGGGCCGCCAACTTCGCGCTCATGGCATACGGCACGGGCGCCGTCATGTCCGTGCCGGCCCACGACCAGCGCGATTTCGAGTTCGCCAAGAAGTACGGCCTGCCGATCGTGCCGGTCATTCTCCCTCCGGGGGGCCTGGATCCGGCGGCGATGACGTGCGCCTACGTGGACCCGGGCACGATGGTCGCCTCGGGCCCGTTCACGGGCGCGATGAACACCGAGGCCATGCCGCGCATCATCCGCTGGCTCGATGCGGAGGGCCGCGGGAAAGCCGCCGTCAACTACCGCCTGCGCGACTGGACGCTCAGCCGGCAGCGGTACTGGGGCGCGCCGATCCCGATCATCTACTGCGACGCGTGCGGCATGGTGCCCGTGCCGGAGAAGGATCTTCCGGTGGTGCTGCCCGAGGATGTGAAGTTCTCGCGCGGGGGCAATCCGCTGGCGTCGAGCGAATCGTTCGTCAATGTCCCGTGCCCGCGGTGCGGGCGCCCGGCGCGGCGCGAGACGGACACGATGGACACCTTCGTCGACTCCTCGTGGTACTTCCTGCGCTACTGCGACGCCGCGAACGACACGGCGCCCTTCAGCCCCGCGCGCATCGCGCACTGGATGCCGGTCGACCAGTACATAGGCGGCATCGAGCACGCGACCATGCACCTCATCTACGCGCGTTTCTTCGCCATGGTGCTCCACGATCTGGGCCTCCTCGACTTCGAGGAGCCCTTCGCCCGGCTCTTCTGCCAGGGCATGGTGTGCAAGACCGCGTACTACTGCGAGAAGTGCAAGTGGCTCCCCGAGAGCAAGGTCGAGGGCGGCACGCGCAAGGGCGATGCGATCGAGGGCGGCGCCTGCGCCGCGTGCAAGGGCCCGGTCAGGGCGGAGATGACCAAGATCTCCAAGACCAAGCTCAACATCGTCGACCCCGACGCCATGATCGCGAAGTACGGCGCCGACACGGTGCGGCTGTACATGCTGTCGGACGCGCCGCCCGACCGAATGCAGGTCTGGAGCGAGGACGGCATCAACGGCGCGTGGCGCACGATCGTGCGCCTGTGGAGCCTGGCGACGGCGGGCATCGCGCAGGTGCCGCCGCTGGGGACCGCGATTCCCGCGGACCCGGATGCCGAGAACCGCGCGCTCAGGCGCAAGACGCACCAGCTTATCGAGAGCGTCACGGGCGCGATCGAGGGCGGTTTTCACTTCAACACCGCGGTGGCGCGCTGCAACGAACTCGTGAACCAGTGGCGCGCGATGAAGGACCGCGTGCACGGCGCCGTGCTCAGGGAAACGCTGGAGACGATCGTGCGGGTTCTGAGCCCGATCGTGCCCCACTTCGCCGAGGAGATCTGGGAGCGGCTCGGCCACGAGGAGAGCATCTTCGCGGCGGGCTGGCCCGCCGCCGACGCGGCCGTCGCGGCCGAGGAGATGGTGGAGATCCCGGTCCAGATCAACGGCAAGCTGCGCGGGCGCGTGATGGCGCCGCCGGACGCGACGAGGGAGGACCTCGAGCGCGCCGCGCTGGCCGACGAGAAGGTGAAGAAGCTCCTCGAGGGCAAGACCGTGGCCAAGATGATCGTGGTGCCCGGCCGCCTGGTCAATATCGCCGTCAAGGGATAGCGCCGCCGCGGCGGCGCGGGAGGCGCGATGGTGCGGTGCGGCGAAGCGGCGGCGCCCGGCCTCTACGTGCACATCCCCTTCTGCGTGCGCAAGTGCGCCTACTGCGATTTCGCCTCGGGCGTGCATCCGCCCGGCATGCAGGCGGCGTACCTTGACGCGGTCGCGCGCGAGCTGGCCGCGCGGCGCGCGGAGCTGCCCGCGCCGTTCGCAACCGTGTACGTGGGCGGCGGCTCGCCGTCGAGCCTTGACGATGCCGCCTGGGCGCGGCTCTGGGACATCGTGGCGGAGGCGATCGCCCCCGGGGGGTGCGTCGAATGCACCGTCGAGATGAACCCCTCGCAGACGACGGCCGCGAAGCTGGCGCGCATCGAAGATCTGGCAACGAGGGTGAGCCTCGGGGCCCAGACGTTCGCGCCCGAGCTCCGGCGCACGCTCGGCCGCGAGCCCGCGGATCCCGCGGGGATCGAGCGGGCGGTCGCGCTGATCGGCGGGCGGTTCCGGCTCAACCTCGATCTGATGCACTCGATTCCCGGCCAGTCGCTCGCGATGGCCGCGGCCGACATCGACCGCGCCGCGGCGCTCGGCGCGGGCCACGTGAGCGCCTACGCGCTGACGATCGAGGAGCAGACTCCCCTCGGTGCCGCCGTCGCGCGCGGTGATGTCGTCATGCCCGGCGAAGATGTCCAGGTCGAGATGCTGCGCGCGGCCAGGCGGCGCCTTGCCGAGCACGGTCTTGCCCAGTACGAGATCAGCAACTTCGCGCGGCCGGGCGAGGAATGCCTCCACAATCTGGCGACCTGGGCCGGGTGCGAGTACCTCGGCATCGGCGCGGCCGCCTGCTCGCACGTCGGCGGCGAGCGCGGGTGCAACGAACCCGACGCCGCCCGCTACATCGCGCGCATGAACGCCGAGGGCGGCGCCGTGTGCGAGCGGGAGCGGCTCGATGGCCGCCGGCGCGCCGGGGAGCTGGCGATGCTCGCGTTGCGGACGCGCGCCGGGATCGCCGTTGCGGCGTTCGCCGCGCGCACGGGTTTCGATCCGCACGTCCTGTTCGCCGAGGCGCTGCGCGTGCACTCGGCGGCGGGCCTCCTCGATGTCGGCCCGGAGCGCATCCGGCTGACCGAGGAAGGCCTGGACCTTGCGAATTGCGTGATGGGGGACTTTCTCTCGTAGGCGCCGGCGGAGCCGCGAGGGCGCATTGCACGCCCTCGCGGCTCCCCGTGCTTCACATCTTGGCCTGCTTCTTGGCCGCGGCGATGACGGCGTCGGCGGCCTTCTGGTCGAAGTCGGACTTCTTGTACGCCAGGACCTGCGTCACGGCCTTCTTCTCGTACAGGATGACCGTGACGTAGGTGTCGTCGGGAATCTTGAACTTCTCGGCGACCTCCTTCAGGTTCATGGGAATGGTGAGCGGGATCTTCAGCGACTTGTCGGCGGCGAGCTTCTCGAGCGCCGGCGTCAACTTGTCCGGCGTCGCGGTGAGAAACCCGAAGAAGGACTTGGCGTTCACCTTGTTGGCGGCAACGATCGTGTCAAGCTCCTTGGCCAACCTGGCCAAGTGGTCGTCGAGGTCTCGTGTGAAGACCATGGCGACCGGCGCAACCCCGTACTGTCATATGTAGCACAGGGCCTGGCCCTTCTGGGGGCCGGTGATGGCCTTGGTGCCGAACGCCGAGACCGCATCGCCCGGTTTCAGGCCGACCTGCGGCGAACCGGCGGCCGGATCGCCATCGCAGCTCGCGGTGTACGCGAGCAGAGCAACGCAGAGAATCTGTAGTCGCATGAGCTCTCCTTTCGTGTGCACGAACCGTACCTCGGACGAACCCCGGCCGCCCTGCCACCCACGGCCCCATTGTATCCCATGGATCCGGGCGGTTGTCCATATCGCGGCGGGCTGCGAGCGGAAGGCGGAACGACGGACGCGGCCCCGTTCTTGAAGCTTCGGCCGCCGTGCGATACAGTTGCACTTCATGTTCGAGCAAGCATGCGTGTCTGAACGGGGTCCGGGGGTTCGCCCGCGCAACGCCCGGGAGCCATGATCGATCTCTCGCTGATCCGCAATTTCTGCATCATCGCGCACATCGACCACGGCAAGTCGACGCTCGCGGACCGCATCCTCGAGAAAACCGGCGCCGTGGCGCCGGAGCAGATGCGCGCGCAGTACCTCGACAAGATGGACCTCGAGCGGGAGCGCGGCATCACGATCAAGGCCACGGCCGTGCGCATCGTGTATCGCGCCGGGAACGGCGCCGCGTACCACTGCAACCTGATCGACACGCCGGGGCACGTCGATTTCAGCTACGAGGTGTCGCGGAGCCTCGCGGCCTGCGAGGGGGCGCTGCTCGTCGTCGATGCGACGCAGGGCGTCCAGGCCCAGACGCTCGCCAACACGTACATGGCGCTCGAGCACAACCTGGAGCTGATTCCGGTCATCAACAAGGTCGACCTGGCCGCGGCGAGGCCGGACGATGCGTGCCGCGAGCTCGAGGACGTGATCGGCATCGACGCGTCGGGCGCGATCCTGTGCTCGGCCAAGACCGGCCTGGGCGTCGAGGAGATCCTGGAGGCCGTGGTCGCGCGCGTGCCGCCGCCCAAGAACCCGCCCGACGACATCCTGCGGGCGCTCATCTTCGACTCGATCTTCGACCCGTACCGGGGCGTGGTGCTGTTCTGCGTCGTGCGCTCCGGCGCCATCACGCGGGGCGACCAGGTGGTGCTCATGGCGGGAAACGCACGGTACGAGGTCATGGAGGTCGGCGTGTTCGCGCCCGAGATGCAGCCCGCGGACGCGCTCGGCGCGGGCGAGGTCGGGTATCTCATCGCCGGCATCAAGGACATCCGCGCAATCCGGGTGGGCGACACGGTGACGCATGCGCAGCGGCGGGCGCCGGAGCCGCTCAAGGGATACCGCGAGGTCAAGCCCGTGGTGTTCGCGGGCGTGTATCCCGTCGATGCGGACGCCTACGACAACCTGCGCGATGCGGTCGACAAGCTCAAGCTCAACGATGCGTCGTTCCTCTGCGAGGCCGAGTCGTCGCAGGCGCTCGGCTTCGGCTTCAGGTGCGGATTCCTGGGCCTGCTCCACATGGAGATCGTGCAGGAGCGCCTCGAGCGCGAATTCGGCGCGAGCCTCATCACGACGTTCCCGAACGTGGTGTACAAGGTCCGGACGACGGACGGCGCCGAGCAGCGCGTCGACAACCCCGCGCGCATGCCGGACGCGGCGCACATCGTGCTCGTGGAGGAGCCGATCGTCGAGGTCACCGTGCTGACGCCCGCGCAGTATCTCGGCAACGTGATCCCGCTGTGCCAGGGCAAGCGCGGCACGCAGAAGAGCCTCGCCTTCCCGCACCAGAACCACGCGATGCTGGTCTACGCGATGCCGCTCGCCGAGATCCTCATCGACTTCCACGACCGCCTCAAGGCCGTGAGCCAGGGCTACGCATCGTTCAACTACGAGCCGTGCGGCTACGAGCCCGCGGACATCGTGAAGCTCGACATCCTCATCAACGGAGAGCCCGTCGATGCGCTCTCGGTGCTCGTGCACAGGGACAACGCCGCGTCGCGCGGGCGCCAGATGGTGGAGCGCCTGAAGGAGAACATTCCGCGCCACCAGTTCAAGATTCCGCTGCAGGCCGCGATCGGCGGCAAGATCATCGCGCGCGAGACCATCAACGCCTTCAGGAAGGACGTCATCGCCAAGTGCTACGGCGGCGACATCACGCGCAAGCGCAAGCTGCTCGAGAAACAGAAGGCCGGCAAGAAGCGCATGAAGCAGGTCGGCCAGGTCACGGTGCCGCAGAAAGCGTTTCTGGCGGTCCTGAAGACCGACATCTGAGCGCGCTCTCCATGCGCTTCCGGCGCGCAGGACCGGATCGGCTGCCGGCCCCGTGAAAGGGGCGGAAATCGCCTATCGCGCAAAAAGAGCCTTTTCCGCCGCCCCCACATCTTGGGGGCCGTATTTCTGTCGGCCACTATCATGAAATGGGGGGAGATGGCCTCGAAGCTCGCGCGACATCGATTAATTTTTAGCCATTAGGCGGTGTGAATCTGCGAAAGACTCTCTTCCGCTCCTGCGAAAACGAGAGAAGTGCACATACGTAAATTATTACATAACAACATGTTAGGCACCTATAGCGACTCGCGTGGCAAGAGTGTGCATCGTTAACTTCACACTATATGCGGTTACGGGGTCCGCTTGCGACCTTCAGGTCACTCTTGACTTTTGAGTCAGAGCTGACCATAATATTGCGGAATGACCGTGACAGAGGCGCCAGAGGCTCAGGCCGAGCCGCACAGTACGGGCCATCGCACCCGCCTTCAGAAGCGGGCGAGCAAGACCCGCCACCGGCTTCTGAAGGCGGCGCTTCAGCTTTTTCGCGAGAAGGGTATCGAGGCGACGACCATCGAGGAGATCACCGAGCTTGCCGACCTGGGCAAGGGGACGTTCTACCGCCATTTCTCGAACAAGGGCGCGATGGTGATCGTCGTGGTCGACGACATCGTCGACCGTCTGACGGCTCTGTGGAGCTCGATCGCGCCCGCCCCCCGCGCGTTTCCCGAGGCGGTCGATCGCCTGGTGGTCGGCCATCTCGAGTTCTTCCTGGGGAACAGCGCGGAGTTCGGCCTGCTGTTTCGCGAGAAACTGCTCGCCAGGCTGCAGGCGGACTGCCTGGAGCCGCTCGAGCGCCCGTACATGCGCTACCTGCGCGAGCTGGAAGGCCAGCTCGCCCCGCATATGACCATGCCGCTCGATGCCGTGAAGGTGCGGCGTTTCGTGTACGCAACCGTCGGATTCGTGTCCGGCGCGCTCTCCTTCGCGGTGATCGGGCTTGGATTAGGAGAAATAACGCGGAGCATGCAGCCCCTGCGGCAGGCATTCGTCGGCGCGGCCGTCGCCTTCCTGGGCGGAGGGCGGGGCGCGCGTGAAGTCGACGCGCTGGAACCGCCGGCCTGACCGTGTGACGCTGCATGACCACTCGCATGAGGTTGACAATGCCCAAACCTTCTGCAACGACCGACGACGTCTCAACCGCGGAGGAGCCCCCGCCGCTTGCCGCCGTGCTCGATGACGGCGAAGCGACGGCAGCGCCGAGCACATCGCCCAAGCTGTCCGCACTGATGGACGACCCGCTGTGGGGCGATTGGCGCTGGCAGATGCGCAACCGTATTCGCACCGTCCCCCAGCTTCGGGAGTTCTTCCCGTCGCTCAAGCTGTCGCCCGGCCTGTCGCGGGCGGCGGCGAAATTCCCCCTGGCGATCACGCCGTACTATGCGGCCCAGATCCGCGCGCTCGATGCCCGCGATCCGGTGTTCAGCATGGCGGTGCCGCAGATCCACGAGCTGTTCGACCCGCCGTTTCTGGTGGACGATCCCCTCGAGGAGGATCACGACATGCCCGTGCCCGGGCTCGTGCACCGCTATCCGGACCGCGCGCTTCTCATCGCCACGAGCACCTGCGCGATGTACTGCCGGCATTGCACGCGCAAGCGCGCCGCGGGGCATCGCGAGTCGTGCATCACCGATGCGCGCCTGAAGCAGGTCGTGGCGTATCTCACGAGCCATCCCGAGATCTCGGATGTGATCGTGTCCGGCGGCGACCCCTTCACCATGGCCACCGAGGTGCTGGACCGCATCCTCGCGGCGCTGCGGAGCGTGCCGAGCGTCGACATCATTCGCATCGGCACGCGCACGATCGTGACGATGCCCATGCGCGTCACCGATGAGCTCGTCGCCATGCTCAAGAAGCACCAGCCCGTGTACGTGAACACGCATTTCAACCATCCGGACGAGATCACGCCCGAATCGGTCGAGGCGTGCCGCCGGCTGGTGGACGCCGGCGTTCCCATGGGCAATCAGTCGGTGCTGCTGCGCGGCGTCAACGACGACCCGCAGCTCATCGAGAAGCTGTGCCGCCGCCTCGTCAAGATGCGCGTGCGGCCGTACTATCTGTTCCAGTGCGATCTGGTGCGCGGAGTGGAGCACTTCCGCACGCCGCTTGCGCGCGGGATCCAGATCATGGAGTACCTGCGCGGGCGGCTGAGCGGCCTGGCCATCCCGTCGTTCGTCGTCGATGCGCCGCACGGGGGCGGCAAGATCCCCGTGCTGCCGGCGTACGTGATCATGCAGAGCCCGACGCACACGGTGCTCCGGAACTTCGAGGGCATGCTGGTGAGTTACCCCGAGCCCTCGTCCGGCGGCAGGAGCGAGGCGCCGCATGCCGCCGGCGCCCCGACGGTGTTCGATCTGACGCGCGGCGCGGCGACCAAGATCCAACCCGCCGACACGGCCCGGCAGAAACGCCGCGCGGAGCGCGAGGCGTGCGATGCCCCGCCGGCCGGCATACAGGTATAGGAGCCGACCTTCAGAGAAGGGGTGAGCGAGAGGCACGGGGAGGCGGGAGCCGCCGGCGGACGTCGTCGCGGCGCCCCGCCTCTTGTGTTATAGTGGCTGCCTTTGCGCATCCGCGTACGTTCCCGCACGAGGACCGTATCCATGGCATTGACGATCGGACTTGTCTACGACCTTCGGAGCGACTACCTGAAGGAAGGCTCTACGCTCGAGCAGGTCGCCGAGCTGGACACCGAGGCGACCATCGACGCGCTGGACGCGACCCTGCAATCCCTCGGCCATGCGACCGACAGGATCGGCCATGCGCGCGCGCTGTGCGAGCGCCTGGCGCGCGGCGACAGGTGGGATCTGGTCTTCAATTTCGCCGAGGGCCTCCGCGGCCGCTCGCGCGAGGCCCAGGCGCCCGCGATCCTGGAGCTGTACGGGGTCCCGTACACGTTCTCCGATCCGCTCGTTCTGGCGGTGACGCTCGACAAGGCCGTCGCCAAGCGCCTGGTGCGTTCCCACGGCCTTGCCACGCCGAACTTCAAGGTCGTCGCGGCGCCGTCCGAGGCGGTCCCCGACGGGCTGCGCTTTCCGCTCTTCGCCAAGCCGATCGCGGAGGGCACGGGCAAGGGCATCGACGAGCGCTCGCGCATCGATGCGCCGGACGAGCTCCGCGCGGCGTGCGCGCGGCTGCTCGAGGAGTTCGGGGAGCCGGTGCTCCTCGAGGAGTATCTGCCCGGCCGCGAGTTCACGACCGCCGTCATCGGGACGGGAAGGAAGGCGCGCGTCATCGGCACCATGGAGGTCGAGGTCATGCCCGCCGCGGCCAGGGCGGTCTACTCGCTCCAGATGAAGGAGCGCTGCGAGGAATTCGTGCGCTATTCCGCGCCGCCGCGCGATGACGTGCGGCGGGCGGTCGAGGACCTCGCGCTCAAGTCGTACCTGGCCCTCGAATGCCGCGACGTGGGCCGCGTCGACATCCGCCTCGATGCGGACGGCGCGCCGAGCTTCATGGAGATCAACCCCCTTCCCGGCATGCATCCCCGGCATTCGGATCTGCCAATGATCGCGACCCAGGAAGGCATGTCGTTCGAGCGGCTCATAGGCGAGATCGTGGAGAGCGCGCGCGAACGCGCGCGCGGTGCGGTATGACGCTGCCTCCCGTACTCGTCCTTCACAACCTGCCGGGCAACGGCTCGGCCTGCGCGGAGAGCGAAGCGGGCGTGCTCCAGGAGACCGCTGCCGTCGCGGATGCGCTCAAGGCGCTGCGCGTGCCGTGCCGCGTCGCCGGCGTGCGGACGCTCACCGATGTGCCGGTCGCGGTGGCGGCGGGCAGCGAGACCGTGGTGTTCAACCTCGTTGAAGGGTTCCGGCACCATCCCGAGGAGGCGAACTTCGTGCCGGCCGTGTGCCGGTCTCTCGGCCGCGGCGTCACGGGCAGCGGCACGGCGTGCCTTTCGCTCGCCCTCGACAAGTGGCGGAGCAAGGGGGTTCTCGCCGCCGCGGGGCTGCCCGTGCCGCCCGGCGTCTGTGTGCCGGCGGGTGCGCGCGCCGCACGCAAGAAACTGCCGCCGCCTCCCTGCATCGTGAAGCCGTGCGCCGCCGACGCGAGCGAGGGCATCGATGCGGCGTCGTCGGTGTTCACGCGCTCCGGGCGCGGCCTCGGGGCGGCCATCAGGCGCCTTCACGAGCGGTTCGGCCAGGCCGCCCTCGTCGAGCGGTTCATCGACGGCCGGGAGCTCAACGTCTCGGTCATCCAGCGCGGCCGCGCCTTGGAGGTGCTCGCGATCGCCGAGATCGAGTTCGTCGACTTCGGCCGCACGCGGCCGCGGATCGTCGACTACGCGGCGAAGTGGCGGCCCGAGTCGTTCGAGTACGCGCACACGCGGCGGGTGCTGCCGGCGCGCCTGCCCGCGCGCGTCGCCGCGGAAGTGGGGGAGCTCGCGATCGCGGCCGCCGGCGCGATCGGTTGCGCCGACTACGCGCGCGTGGACTTCCGGCTCGACCGCCGGAATCGGCCGTTCATTCTCGAGGTCAACCCGAACCCCGACATCGCGCCCGACGCGGGCTTCAGCGCGGCCGTCGCGCACGCGGGGTGGCGATTCCGGGACTTCGTGCGGAACTGCATTGTCAATGCGGCGGCGTGCCTGCCGGCCGTGCGGCCGCGCGCCACGCGCGTCGGGCCGGCGCGGGAAGTGGTGATCCGCGTGACGCGCGCCGAGGATCGGGCGGCGATTCTCGGCTTCATCGAGGCGACGGGGTTCTTCCAGCCGAACGAGGTGGCGGTCGCCGGCGGGGTCCTCGACGCGGCGCTCAGCGCGGGGCACGGGGGTCACTACCAGTCGTTCACGGCCACGGTCAATGGGCGGCCGGTGGGATGGGTCTGCTACGGGCCGACCCCCTGCACCGCGGGCACGTTCGACATCTACTGGATCGCGGTCGCGCCCGAACGGCAGCGGCACGGCATAGGACGGATGCTCATCGCGTTCGTCGAGCACCTCATCACCGAGCAGGGCGGGCGGCTTTCCGTCGTCGAGACGGCGGGCAAGGACATCTACGGGCCGACCCGCGCGTTCTACGTGCGGTGCGGGTACGAGCCGGTCGCGCGGCTGCGCGACTTCTACGACGAAGGCGACGACAAGATCGTGCTCGTCAAGCGGCTGTGACGGCGGTCACTCGCAGGGGAGGAAGCGCTCGCAGCCAAGCTCGTCGCGCGAGGGATCGGCGCCGCATTCCTCGAAGGGATCGGGCAGCGGGCCCGTGCCGCCGAAGAGGTGCGCGAGCGTCTTGATGGCGTCCGAGATGTCGAGCTTGCCGTCGTCGTTGGCATCCGCGGCGTCCATGCACGACGGGGCCTCCTTCTGGCTGAAGAGATAGCCGAGGAGCGAGATGGCATCGGCGATGTCCACCTTGGCGTCGGCGTTCGTGTCGCCGCGGCGGAAAAGCGGCTCGAGCGGCGCCCCGGGCTTCGCGAGGATCCTGAGCGAGTAGACGTGCAGGGGGTCCGGCGGGTCCACGTGCATGAGGGTGATGTCGATCGCCGGGAACTGCACCGGCACCGCGACAAAACCGCTGTCCAGCGGGATGCCCGTCGTGTCGTTCACCGTGACGACCAGCGCCATCCACTGCGAGATCGCCACCTCGCCGCCCTGGCGGTAGAAGCCGCCGCCGCCCACCGCGTAGGGCCGCTCGGGATCGGCGGACTTGAAGTCGATCTTGCCGACGACGTAGTCGTAGTACAGACCCACGCCGCCCGCTATTTCGCCGAGGAGGAACGTGCCGGCGATCGGAACGGGAATGGTCGGCCCGTTGCAGATCACGCAGTCATCGACCAGTTCGCTGCCCTCGGCAAGCTCGTAGGTTTGCCACGCGACGGGCGCGGGCGCGGCGAAGATCTCCAGGATGTAGACGTGGTCCGGGTCCTGCGGCTCTTCATCCCGGACCGTGATCCGGATGAGCGGCCACGGCCGGTCCATCGGCACCATGCCGCTCACGAGGTGCGCGGTCGCCGTGCCGTTGACCGCGATGTCGAGCTCCATCTCCTGCAGGGGGTCGGCGAGCACGAGGTACCGCCAGGAGCCTTTTCCCGTGACCGCGTACTCGCCCTCGTCGTCCAGGAAGTCAATGTCGTGCACGCTGAAATGGACCGCGCCGATCACCTGCTCGCCGGCTTCGAGCGCGAACGTGCCGTGGATCGGCCGCACGATCGGTATGCGGTCGCAGAACAGGCATTCATCGCGGATCAGGCTGCCGGGCAGAAGCTCGTAGGCCACGATGTCCCCGGCCGCGGCGGCACAGGCCAGTGCGCCCGTCATGATCAGAATGTGTGCCAGTCGGCGCATGGTTTCCACCTCCTCCGCATTCGCACGCGAATGCATACCCCTATTCTCCCGCCGGCGGGGTCACAATGCAAACAATCTCCGACCCGGGATCGGGAAGAAGGCCGAGAATGGCCACGAGGACACGAAGGCACGAAGGCTACGGAAGAAGAAGCCACGAAGACACGAAGGCACGAAGAGTCTCGGGTGCAGCCCGAGCGCGCGGTGGTTCACCGCTGATCCTTTGTGACTTCGTGTCTTTGTGGCATCGTCCTTCCTTCCTCCCCGGACGTGGGTAGCAGCCGCGCGTGTGGAAAACGAGAATGGCCACGAGGACACGAAGGCACGAAGAGTCTCGGGTGCAGCCCGAGCGCGCGGTGATTCACCGCTGATGCTCGGTGTCTTCGTGGCATTCTCCTTCCCGTCCGATCGGCGGTCCCGGTCCCTTGTCCCGTCCCTCGCCGTGGGCGAGAATAGTCCCCCGGCGCGTGCCGCGGCGGCGGTGCGCCACGGATTCGGCGGCACGGAGGAGGCACATGACGCAGGCGGCGGGCGGGGCGGTGATCGAGGTCAAGGCCCTGTCGAAGACCTACGGGCGCGGGCGGGGCGCCGTCGCGGCCCTCAAGGATGTGTCGCTTCGCGTGGCGCCGGGCGAGATCTACGGCCTGCTCGGCCGGAACGGCGCGGGCAAGACGACGCTCGTCAAGATCCTGCTCGACATCGTGCGGCCGTCGCGCGGCGCGGCGTTGCTGCGCGGCGTGCCGTCGCGATCGGCGGCGG
>JBFZCA010000581.1:0-4771 GCA_041308205.1 Planctomycetota bacterium
CGAGCGCCGGCGGCCGGCGCGTGAGGGCCGCGGAGCCTCGGTTGGCACTCGTTCCCGACGAATGCAGGAGGGCAAGTATAGCAAAGGGCCGAGGAAAGTGTCAAGGAAGCGGGGCGGGGCGCCCGCCGGGTGTTCTCGCCGCCCCGCGGCCCTCGCCGCGTTTCTGCCGGGGCGCTCGTGGTGTATGCTCGTTGCGGCCCCACGGAGGCGGCGAGCGCATGCGGTATCTCGATTTCCACTGCCACCTCGACGACGAGCGCTACGACGGCGCGCGCGAGCGGATCGTCGACGGCTGCGTCGCCGCCGGCTTCGCGAAGATCGTCACCGTGGCCGACGCGTATGCGGAGCGCTCGCTCGGGGTGACGGAGGAGTTGCTCGCGCACAGCCCCCGCGTAGCATGCGTCGTGGGCGCGCATCCTCACAAGGCCTCCGCCTACACTCCGGCGGTCGAGCGCGCGATCGAGGAGTTCGCGGCCAAGGCCGCCGGCATCGGCGAGGCGGGCCTCGATTTCCACTACAACTTCTCGCCGCCCGAGGACCAGCGGCGCGTCTTCGCGCGGCAGATCGCCATCGCCAAGGCGATGGGGAAGCCGCTGATCGTCCACTCGCGCGAGGCCGAGCGCGACGCGCTCGCGCTCATCGACGAGGGAGGGTTCGAGGGGCCGGTCGTCTTCCACTGCTTCACGGGCGACGCCGGCGCGGCCCGCGAGATCGCCGCGCGCGGCTGGTGCATCTCGGTCTCCGGCATCGTCACCTTCCCCAAGGCCGGGGATGTCCGGGAGATCGTGAAGACGTTTCCCTCGGCGCAGCTCCTGACCGAGACCGATGCGCCGTATCTTGCGCCCGTCCCCTTCCGCGGCAAGACGAACACGCCCGCGTGGGTGACGTACGTCGCCGATGCGGTGGCCGCGCTCCGGGGCATCACGGTCGAGGAGCTCAACGCGCGGGTCGGGGAGAACTTCGAGCGGCTCACCGCGCCGCGGGCGGCGTGAGCGACCGGAGCCGCGCCCGCAGCAGATTCCAGAGCACGTGCGTGTTCGTGCGGCCGAGCCGTGCGAGGAACTCTCGGATCGGCAGGCGCCGCGATGCTTCGTACTCGGCGCAGGGCGGGTGCGGCGGCGGGAAGGCGAAGGCGCGGCCGAGGGCGTCGATCTCCTCCTTGCGCAGGTAGAGAAGCGGCCGGATGACCGTGAACCTGCCGAAGTAGTCGACGCGCGGGAAAAGCCCCTCGAACGTGCCGGCGTAGAGGAGATTGAGAAGCAGCGTCTCGCCGAAATCCTCGAGGTGGTGGCCGAGCGCGATCAACCGGCAGCCGAGATGCGACGCGGCCTTGACGAGGACCTCGCGGCGCTTGAGCCGGCACACGCGGCAGGGGCCCGCGTGCGCATCGGGGAGCAGCGTCAGGAGCGGAATGCCGATCCCCGCGTAGAATCCGAGCAGCGCCTCGGAGGGCGGCACCCGCGCCGCGCCATGGAACGCGGCATAGGCCGCGACAAGCTCGGGTTTGTGCTTCGCACCGCGGCGATACGCGTCGAGGAGCAGCGCCAGCGCGTAGCTGTCCCACCCGCCCGAGGCGCCGATCAGCACGCGCTCGCCCGCCAGCGGCAGCGCGAGCTCGCGGACGGTCTTCTTGAGCTTCGCCAGCGCGCGCGACAGGAGGAGGCGGGCGCGGCGTTCGGGCATCGGCTCGGCCATGGTCACGCGCTCCCGAACTGCCGCATGACCACCGACGCGGGAAGGCCGCGCGCGAGGGCCTGGGCCATCTGCTGCATGAAAGGGTCGATGTGCGCGAAGAACCGGAGGTACCCCGCGCAAAGAAAGCTGCGCGGCAGGTCCTCGCCGGGCGGCGGCGCGAGCCTGTTCTTGGGGCACTCGCCGCGGCAGGCGAAGTCGTAGCGGCACGCCCTGCACGACGCGGGCCTGCGGTCGCGCTTGTCGAGCGCGAACGCGGCCTGGCGCTCGGCGTTGACGATCGCCGCGAGCGGCCGCTCCAGGATGTTCCCGAGCCTGTGGTCGGGCGTCACGAAGTGGTCGCAGCTATACACATCGCCGTTGTGCTCGAGAATGAGCGCGCGGCCGCACAGCTCGCTCGCGACGCACAGGGGCGGCGCCCGTCCCGTCCACGCGGCGAGCGCCATGTCGAACGCCTGGACGAAGACCGTGCCGACATCGCGCCTGACCCAGGCGTCGAAGACTCCGCACATGAACTCGCCCCAGAGCTCGGGCGTCACCGACTCGGGCGTCACCGCCCCCGGCGCGCCTTCCGCCGGCACGACGATGGGAATGAACTGCATGAACCTGACGCCGCGCTCTCTGAAGAGCTCGTAGACCTCGCCGGGGCGCGCCGCGTTGAGGCGCTGCACCGAGCAGAGCACGTTGAACTCGACGCCGTGGCGCCGGAGCCGCGCGAGCGCGTCGAGGACGCGCGCGGCGGTGGGCCTCCCGTCCGGGGAGACGCGGTACGGATCGTGCACATCGGGAGGCCCGTCGAGCGAGAGACCCACCAGAAAGCGTTCATCGTGCAGAAAACGGCACCATGCATCATCGAGGAGGATGCCGTTCGTCTGGAACGAGTTGGTGACGCGCTGGCCGGGCCGGGCGTGCGCGCGCTGGAGCGCGACGGCGCGCTTGTAGAAGTCGAGTCCCATGAGCGTCGGCTCGCCGCCCTGCCAGGCGAAGGAGACCTCGGGGGCGTGCGCGAGGCACGCGAGGTACTCGCGCACGTAGGCCTCGAGCACGGCGCGGGGCATCTTCCACTTCTCGCCGGCCGGGTACAGGGCTTCCTTCCCGCGGTAGAAGCAGTACGTGCAGGCGAGGTTGCAGCGCGGGCCGATGGGCTTGGCCATCAACTGGAAGTCCGCGGCAATGGGCGGCACGGGCGCGGCGGCCATGAGGACAAGGATGGGGCCGGGAGGGCGATCGGTCAACGCCGGGCAGGCCATACGGCCCGCGGCCGCGCGAAGGGAAGACGAGATAGCCACGAAGACACGAAGGCACGAAGGGGTTTCGGTGCATTCCGAGGGCGCGGTGATGCACCACCCGTTCTTCGTGTCTTTGAGTCTTTGTGGCATCGTCCTTTCGTCCTCCCCGGATGTGGGGAGCGGCCTCGCGCACCGTCGATCGGATGCCTTCGACACGGTATACTCGTCGTCTTCATCGTTGACGGAAGCGCGGCGAGGCCCTTCTTGCCGCGGTACTCGGGAGGTACGTGTGCCATGACGACGCCTCGCGCCTACGATGCGACGTCGGCCGTCGAGGCGGTCGAGCTCGCCCGCAGCGGCCGGAAGGAGTCCTACGCCCCGGTCGAGAAGATCAAGGTCATCGAGATCGACACCTTCCCGTCCCTCGGAAAGCTCACGGCGCTCAGGTTCATCGAGTGGGTGCTCAAGAACCCCGGCGGCGTGGTTTCCCTGCCGACCGGCAAAACGCCCGAGCACTTCATCAAGTGGGTCCTGCGGCTGCGCGAACGCTGGGGTGCGAAGGACACCAGGGCGATGCTCGAGGCCTACGGCATCGACGGGCGCGCGCGGCCCGACCTGGAGAGCCTGTCGTTCGTCCAGATCGACGAGTTCTACCCCATGGACGCGCAGCAGGAGAACAGCTTCAACTGGTACGTCAACGAGTTCTACCTGCGGGGGTTCGGCATCCCGGCCGAGAGGGCGCTCCTCATCGATGCGACCGCGCTCGGCGTGCCGCCCGGCTGCCGCATGCAGGACGTGTTTCCGGACGGCGTCGTCGACCTCTCGCTCAGGGTGCGCACGGGCCGCACGGAGCTCGAGCGCCTGCAGAAGGACGCGATCGAGCGCGTCGACCGCTTCTGCATGGAGTACGAGGCGCGAATTCGCGAGCTGGGCGGCATAGGCTTCTTCCTGGGCGGCATCGGGCCCGACGGCCACATCGCGTTCAACGTGCGCGGGTCGAGCTTCTACTCGGTCACGCGGCTCACCGACACGAACTACGAGACGCAGGCCGCGGCGGCGACGGACCTGGGCGGCATCGAGATCTCGCGCTGCCGCCGGGTCATCACCATCGGCCTGGCCACGATCACGTACAACCCGACCGCGACGGCCGTCATCATCGCGGCGGGCGATGCCAAGGCCGCCGTCGTCGCGGCGGCGATCCAGGAGCCGGCGTCGCCCGCGCATCCGGCGTCGGTCCTCCAGGAGATGCCGAACGCGCGCTTCTACCTGACGAAGGGCGCGGCCCGATGCCTGTCCGAACGGCGCTGCGAGGACTTCGCCGCGGTCTCGACCCCGAGCGAGTGCGACATCGACGAGGTCGTGATCGAGCGGTCGCTGGCGACGGGGACGGCGGTCGCGCGGCTCGCCGCGAAGGACTTCGACGGCGACCGCCGGGCGCGCGACGTGCTCGCCAAGACCGGAGCTGTGGCCGCGGCGCTGGTCGACGCGACGGGCAATCGCCTCATCGGCAAGATCGAGAAAGGGCTCGAGCGCCTCTCGCAGACGACGTTTCTGCACACCGAGCCGCACCACGACGACATCATGCTCGGGTATCTGGCGCACATCTACCACCTCGTGCGGAACCACACCAACCGGCACTACTTCGCGAATCTCACCTCGGGGTTCACGTCGGTCTCCAACCCGTACTGCCTGGCGCTCATCAGGAATCTGCGGGCGTACCTGGACCGCGGGCGGTTCGCGCCGCTCCTTGCCGCCAAGTACTTCAACCCCAGGAACATCGCCAACCGCATGGAGGACGTGTACCTGTACCTGGACGGCGTCGCGGCGCGGAACGAGGAGATGCGCGACGA
>JBFZCA010000582.1:0-5596 GCA_041308205.1 Planctomycetota bacterium
GCGGGCTCCGATAACAACGCCGTCATTGTAGTGAGCGGCGGGACGCGGCGCAAGGTTCGCAGCGCGGCCGGCGTGTGGCATAATTGAGAGACGGCAACGCCGTGGGATTGCACCATGCGACCAGCGCTATGTCTGCTCGTGCTTGTTACCGGCCTCCGGGCGCCCGCCCGCGCGGAGGAGGACCTCGCCATGCTCGCCCGGCGGGCGCAGCAGGCCTCCGTGGGGATCGTCTGCCGGGGGCCGCGGGGCGGGTACTTCGGGACGGGCACGATCATCAGGGCCGATGGCGTGATCCTCACGTCGAGCACCGTGCTCCCGCCGGGAGCGAGCGAGATCCGCGTGACGCTGGGCGACGGGCGCATGGTGCCCGCCTCGCTGCTTGCCGTCGACACGGTGAAGGAGTGCGCGCTCGCGCAGCTCGAAGACGGCCCGATGCCGTACTTGCCGCTCAGGCTCGATGAAGACCAGCGCGTGGGGCAGATCGTCCTTTCCCTGGGCAACGCCTTCGGAGTTGCCGGGGGAGAGGGCCGGGTGAGCGTGGGCGCGGGCATCCTGAGCGGGCGTTACGTCCTGCGCGAAACGCGCGGAGAGGCGACCTACAAGGGCCCGGTGCTCGAAACCGATGCGCCGCTCAACCCGGGCTCGGACGGCGGCGCGCTGCTCGACTCGAGCGGGGCCGTGATCGGCGTCCTGTCGCTCAACTACAGCCCCCTGCGCTTTCTCGGCACCGCCGTGCCGATCCAGTCCCTCAAGGAGTTCATCGAGACCGCGGCGGGCGCGGTGCCCCTCGCCTCGGGCGCGGCGCGCGACGCGCTTCCACGGGGCGTGCTCGATGCGTGGGCGCGCCGGGTCGTGGCGATCGAGGTCGAGCGCACGAGCGACGCGGTCATGCGGCGGGGCGGCTTCCTGCCGCAGGGGCTCGACATGATGCGCAGGCGGCAGCCCGAGGCGTTCGCGCGGCCCAAGGGGTGCGTCTCGGGCGTGTGCATCGGCGGGGACGGCCGCATCCTGACATCGTGGTACAACGCGGCCGGCGCGGTCGCGCGGATTCGGGCGCGCGATGCCGAGGGCGCGTGGGTCGAGTGCGCGCTCGTTGCCGCGAGCGAGATCGACGATCTCGCGCTCCTGCGCGCCGAGGGCGGCGTGTGGGAGGCCGCGGGCCTCGCCGATCGGGGCTCGATCGCGCCCGGGGGTGCCGTGTTCGCGCTCGGCCGGTCGCCGGATCCCGCATCGCTGACGGTGACGGGGGGCATCGTGAGCGCCTCGTTCCGCAACAACGAGCGCTTCTTCCAGCACGACACGGCCGTCAACTTCGGCAACTCGGGCGGCGCGCTCATCGACCGTGCGGGCCGCTTCCTCGGGGTGGCGGCGTACGTCGGCCACGTGTGGCCCGAGTGGTCGCTCAACTCGGGCATCGGCTTCGGCGTCAGGCCGGAACGTATCGCCGAGGCGCTGCCGGCGCTCCAGGACGGCGAGAACCTGCCGGCGTGGTCGGAGCTGCCGTTTCTGGGCGTGCGCTCGCTCGGCGGAGAGCAGGCGCGGGGAGAGATCGCCATCGGCGTCATGCCCGGTTCGGCGGCCGAGCGGGCCGGCCTGGCCTCGGGCGATGCGATCGTCGGCGTCGCCGGCGAGGCGGTGAGCTCGTGGCGCGAGATCATCAAGGCGATCAACAAGTATCGGGCGGGGGACAAGATCGCGGTCATCGTGCTCCGGAACGGCGAGCGCAAGCTCGTCCCCGTGACGCTGGCCGCCCGGCCGGAGGGAAGCTGATGCTGGCGGTCCTTCTCTGCGCCCTGTGCGCGTCGGCGCCGGCGCCTGAACTGGAGGCGCGGCTCGGCGCGGCGATTCCCGCGGCGATGAAGGCCTTCGTCTTCATCGACGGCGGCTCGGGCGTCATCGTGAGCCCGGACGGCCTCGTCCTCACCTGCGACCACGTGGTCAAGCTGCGGGACGAGTGGGAGGTGTTCACGACGGACGGCGCGCGCCGCACCGGGCGCGTGCTCGGCCGCCACGTCGCCGGCGATCTTGCCGTGCTCGGGCTGGAGGACGCGCGCGGGCTTCCGTACCTTCCGGTCGCCGAACCCGACGCGTGCCGCGTGGGCGAGACGGTGTTCGCGATCGGGAATCCCTTCCTGCTGGGGATGCAGAACCCGCGCCTTCTGCCGGCGGCGCCGAGCTTCGTGCCGAGCGTGAGCTGCGGGATGATCAGCGGCGTGCGCCGCTTCGGCCCGGTGCACCTCGATGCGATCGAGGTCGATGCGCCGCTCAATCCCGGCAACTCGGGCGGACCGATCGTGAACCTGCGCGGCGAGATCGTCGGCATCGGAAGCCGCATCGCCAGCCGCTTCGGCCTGAGCGCGAGCACGGGCGTGGGCTACGGCGCGGGCGCGGCGCTGATTCGCAAGCTCCTGCCGGCGCTCGCGGGCGCGGAGGGCAAGGAAATCGCGCGCGGGACGCTGCGCGGGCTGCGCCTGGAACGCGGGGAGGGCCGCGTCATCGTGGCGGCGGCCGGCGCCGGCGGCGAGACGTCGGCCTTCGCGGAGGGCGATGTGATCAGGAGCGTCGGGAACATCGCGGTGCACTCGCCCGAGCACTTCCTGAACGCGCTCGGCACCTATCCGGCGGGCGAGGAGGTCGTCTGCTGGATTGCGCGCAAGGGCGCGGACGCGCTGATCAGCGTCAGGCTCGCCGCGCGGTCCGACGAGACGGCGTTCCTGGGCGTGCGCGTGCTGTCGGATTTCGGCGGCGCGAGGGTCGAGGAGACGACCGGCCCGGCCGAGGCGGCGGGCATCGAGGACGGCGACCTCATCGTGGCGCTCGGCGGCATTCTCGTCGAGTCGCCGGAAGAGCTCGCCGCCGTGCTCGGCATGTATCGGCCGGACGATGTCGTGAGCGTCGACGTCATGCGCGGAGAAGAGGCCGCGAGCTTCACGGTGAAGCTCGGCGCGCGGCCCAAGGGGCGGGAACGGGAGGGGTCCCGGTTCCTCTGAATTCTATTCCTGGAGCAGCGCGCGGTAGATCGCGGCGTTGGCCGCGCTGCTCCCGGGCAGCACCACGAGCGTCTTGACCGCGAGCTTCTCGGCCCCATCGCCGCCCGCGCCGGCGGCCTTGCCCGACACGAACGCGGCGAACGTCGTGCGCGGCAGCTCGTGCTCGCCGATCTTCTTGCGCGTGATGGCGATGCCCGGCTCGTCGGCCGCGATGTACTCCTGGTTGGCGAGGCGGAAGACGAGCTGGGGCGCCCGGCGCGCGAACATGCCCTTGAACCACGTGCTGAGCTTCTTCTTGGGGCTCGGGTCGTGGTAGGCGGCGGCATCGGGCAGCGCGTCGCCCATCATCAGGAAGTCGATGTTGAAGATGCGCCGGCCGCCGACCGGGTCCTGATCGAGATTGAGCGTCTTGCCCTCGCAGTACACGAGGGCGGGCAGCTCCGGCGTGAGGTGCTCGGCGTACTTCCTGGGCTGGATCGCCGTGTCGATGCACAGGAGCGACGTCGACGCGAACACCAGGGTCGTCTTGCGCCGCTCGATCGCGACCGTGAAGGTCCCGTCCTTGTTGGGCGTCACCGGCGAGAAGACCTTGACGTCCTCCGCGGACTTGCCCCCGCCGCCGAAGAAGTCATCGGCGTTGTCCTTGGGCGGGGTCACCGGCTCCGGGTCGGGCGCGATGTCGGGCGGCTCCTCGGGTTCCGGCGCCTCGGGCGAGGACGGCGCGGCCGGGGCCTGGACGCGCGTTTCGTTCGCGGTCAGGCGCGCCAGCTCCATCTGCCGCAGCCTGGCGAAGGCCGCATCGGTCTTGTCCCACACGGCCCGCGCCTCGGCCTTCATCTGGTCGTTGCCGTACTTGAGAATGCGCTCCAGGATCTCGCTGCCGGCCGCGATGTCCTCGGTCTGGACCGCGTTCTTGAGGAGCGCGAGGTCCTTGCCGAAGGCCGTCTCGCAGGTGCGCGCGACCTCGGCGCGCAGCGCCTCGATCTCGCCGGCGAGGTTTCGCACGGTCGCGGCCGCGCCCTTGAGAATGAAGTCGTGGTCGCGCTCGAACTGCGCGATCGCCTCGAGGGCCTCCTCGAAGTCGCTCTTGTCCATGAGCGCCGCGATCGAGGGCTTGAGGCTCCTCAGCGCCGCGATGTCCTCCTTCTCCTTCTCGATCAGGAACTGGAGCTTGATCTGCGTGATCGCCAGGCGGTCGGACGACTTCGACGCCCTCGGCATCACCATGTCGACCCGGCGGAGTCTCTCCTCGTACGGTCCCGTGAGCAGCCTCAGGGCCGCTATGTCGCGCGCGAGCGCGGCCTCCGGATCGAGCGTCTCCTGCGCGGACGGCGGAAGGGAAGACTCCTCCGATGAAGGCCGGCGATTCTTGCCGGCGATGAGGATGATAAGGCCGGCGAAGAGCGCGACGCCGACGATGGCGAGCGCGATGAGCCCGGGGTTGGCGCGCGTCGCGCGCGTGGGGTGGTGCGCGTGAGAGGGATAATGTCCGTGCGGCGGCTGGTGCCCTTGCGGGGAACGGCTGTGCGGGCGCTCCATGTGTACACCTCCTTGGCCACATTGTAACCCGGCATTCTGCCGATAACCAAGCAAGATCCGCCGCCGGGGCGGCTGGCGCGGGGCGCGCAACCGACTACAATAGCACGCCGGCCGCCCGGGCATGGGGGGGCTGCAGGGAACGCGGGCCGGGCCCGTGCGCAGGAGCTGACGACGGCATGCACAGCGATTACGCTCCGCAGACGTGCGAGGAACTCGCCCGCATATACGCGGCGACAGGCATGCATCGGCCCCTCCGGGCGGGGCGGTACGATCCGGGCGCCGTGTGCACGTACGATGCGACCGGAATTGCGCCCGCCGTGCGCGCCCGCGTGACGGTGCGCGTCGAGGCCTTCGTCGGCGGCGGGTTCGCGGGCCAGGTGTACCGCGTCACCGCGACCGGCGTCCAGGGCGAGGACGGCGCGATCGCCGGCCTGGAGCCCGGCGGCGTGTACGCCATGAAGATCCTCGTGCCGCCCTCGGGCTTCAGCCGGCGCTTCCGCGATGCCGTCTACGCGCTCGGATTTCAGGGGCCGTTCCAGTTGCAGGTCAACCCCGATGCCGCCCGGGCCGGCGCGCTGTGGCAGACGCTCATCCGGCGCGGCGCGAAGGCCAGGCTGGGCAGCGAACGGGCCGTCGTGCGCATCGTGGCGACGTTCGTCGACCCCGTGCTGGGGAGCTGCGGCGAGCTGAGCGAGTGGGTCGACGGCAGGACATGGATGCTGGAGGTCGAGGACGACGTCACGGCGCTCAGGCGATGGGCGTGGCGCGCGCGCGGCGATGGCGCGGGGCTCGGCTCGCCGGAGTTCCGGGCCAAGCGCGTGTTCATGCGCAAGTTCGTCGAGCTGCTGCACGCCATGGGCGCGCGCGAATTCGCGCGCCAGTACGAGTGGTGGACGCTGAAGAGCCAGCCCAACTGCCTCAAGCGCCGCGACAGCGGGGACTTCTCCGTCGGCGGGCTCACGGCGGTCGACTTCCGGCCCGGCCTCGCGCTCCTGCCGTTCCTGCCGATGAGTCCGGGCGACGTCGCGCTGATCGTGCAGGGATTGCGGCACGGGAGCCTCGTACAG
>JBFZCA010000583.1:0-11020 GCA_041308205.1 Planctomycetota bacterium
CGGCGGCGCCGGCGGCGGAGCGGGAGGCGTCCTCGGAGGGAGCGGCGGCGGCCTGGACGGCCTGCTCAGAGGCGTCCGCAACCTCGGCCCGGTGTACATCCGCGAGCCCTCGCTCGTCATCATGGGCGGCGAGCACGGCAGGAACCTCGGCTACAGCCCGGAGCAGCTCCTGTGGGCCCAGGGCGCGAGCGGCAAGGTCACGGCGCCGCTCGTGTATCAGGTCGGCGTCAGCAAGGG
The DNA here is from genome assembly GCA_041308205.1 of Planctomycetota bacterium. Classification (GTDB taxonomy): domain Bacteria; phylum Planctomycetota; class UBA8108; order UBA8890; family UBA8898; genus UBA8898. The sequence goes on from JBFZCA010000583.1 coordinate 238, forward strand.
CGCCATCCAGTGGGTGTTGAAGGGCAAGGCCGTGCCGTACGCCAAGTCGCCCGAGATCGCGCGCCTGGGCGACACGCTCTCGCTCCAGGGTTCGTTCTCGCTCTTCACGGTCGGGAGCACGGTCGTGTATGCCGGTCTCGAGGTCCAGGCCAAGCTCAGGGCCGACTGGCTCGCGAAGGAAGCCGAGCGCCGCGCGCAGGATGACCTCGCGCGCATCCTGTCCGCCAAGGAGGTCGCCAAGGCGCCGAACGGCGCCGGCGCGTCGAAGTCCGTCCCCACGCAACCCTGACGCAGGCGTACAGGGAGCTCGAGGTCGCGTGCCGGGCGCGACGGCGGCCGTCTCTTGCGGGGAACCGAGGATACACGATAGCATCGAGGACAGATGTGCGGCGTCGAGCGCGCCGCGGGCTTCAGAGGAGGAATGTCCCATGCATACTTGCCGGCGTTTCGTGCTGATCGTGCTCGCGGCCGCGCTGTGCCTGAGCGCGCGTACTCTGTGGGCCGGCGAGGAACCGCCGCCCAAGGAACCGCCGCCCAAGGAGAAAAAGGGCGACGGCACGAAGGGTACGAAGCCCAAGGGCGAGCCTCCCAAGGGCGAGGAGCCCAAGGGCGAGGAACCGAAAGCGGACGAGAAGAAGGCCGAGGAGCAGAAGCCCGCCGAGTACATCGGCGAGTACGTGTGGGGGCCGCATATCTCCAAGGCGGACCTCGAGGGCAAGGTGCTCCTGTGCGTCGCCTTCGACGGCGAGGACCGGACGGCGCCGTCCATCCCGCAGATGGCGCTCGGCCAGATCAAGGACACGGACAATCTCCAGGTCGTGCTGGTCCTCACCGACAAGGCCAAGATCACGAAGGCGCTCAGAGTGGCCACGGCGACCAAAATCGACATGCCGATCATCGCGGACGCGAAGATTCCGGGGCTCAAGGTCGAAAAAGACGACAAGGGCAAGGAGCAGACGACGCTTCTCCTGCGCACGCCCGACGGCAGAGACGTGTTCTCGGGCAAGCCCGACCGCGGCAAGGCCCGCTCGACGGTCGATGACGTCAAGAAAACCCTGGCGCAGTATCCCTCGCCGGTGCTCGCCGGACGCGCCTACCCGAAGCTCCAGGCCACGATCAGGCAGCTCTCCACGGCGACGAGCTACGCGCCGATTCTCGCCGCGCTCAACAAGATCAAGGAGAAGGGCAAGGACCCCACCGAGAAGGAGGACGCCAGGGCGCTCGCCTACAACATCGAGAACTACGGCGCGCTTCTCATGAAGAAGGCCGAGTACTTCGAGCCCCTGCACCTTCCGACCGCGCAGGAAACCTACGCGGCGATCGCCAAGGCGTTCAAGGGCATGGACGCCGGCACGAAGGCCGAGGAACGCCTCAAGGCGATCAAGGACGACAAGGCCACGGTACAGGAAATGGCCGCCTGCCGGCTGCTCGACCAGATCAGGCAGCAAGCCGGGCTCCTCGCGCCCGCCAAGGGCGCGGAGGCCGTCGATCTGAGCAACGCCGAGTGCGCCAAGGCGCCGTTCAACAAGAGCGCCGCCGCGAAGGTCTTTCAGGATGCCGCGACCTTCAAGAAGAAGTACAAGGACGCCAGAATCGCCAAGGAGTTCGATGCGCTCATGGCGACCTACGGCGTCAAGCTCCCGGACCCGAAGTGAGAGCCGCCGGCGGCCGCAGGCATGTCGCGTCCCAAGGCGACGGTCAAGATCAAGTGCACTCCCGATGACTTCCTGGTCGAGGAGCTGACCGCCGTCGTTCCTGCCCGGACGGGCCCCTTCGCGCTCTACCGCCTGACGAAGACCGGCCTCGGCACCATGGAGGCCGTCGAGCGCATCGCGCGGGCGTGGGGCATCGGGGAGAGCGGCATCGCCTACGGCGGCCTCAAGGACCGCCACGCCCGCACCGTCCAGTACCTGACGATCGCCCGGGGGCCGCGCCGCGATCTCGACCTGGACGCGGTCGCGCTCGAGTACCTGGGCGCCGCCGAGCGCCCCTTCGCGCCGCGGGCGATCACGGGCAACCGCTTCACCGTCGTCATCCGCGACCTCGACGCCGGCTCGATCGCCCGCGCCGCGCCGATCCTCGAGGGGCTCGCGCGCGACGGCGTCCCCGGCTACTTCGACAACCAGCGCTTCGGCTCGGTGGGCTCGACGGACGAGTTCACGGCCGCGCGCTGGATCAAGGGCGATTTCGAGGGCGCGCTCAGGCTGGCGCTGGCGGCGCCGCACCCGCACGACCGCGCGCATCAGCGCGAGATCAAGGAAACGCTCCGGGCGCGCTGGGGCGACTGGAAGGCGTGCAAGGCCGCCCTGCCGCGCTCGCACGAGCGCAGCATCGTCACGTACCTCTGCGACCACCCGGCGGACTTCCGCCGCGCGTTCGCGCGGCTCAGGCAGCGCCTCAGGAGCCTGTACATAGCCGCATTCCAGAGCCTCCTCTGGAACGACATGCTCGCGCGCTGGCTTGCGTCCGAATGCCCGGCCGAGCGGCTCGTCGCGATTCCGCTCAGGTTCGGGCCGGCGCCGTTCTTCGGGACGCTCGATGACGATCTGCGCCGCCGCGTTCACGCCGCGCGCCTGCCGCTTCCCTCGGCGCGCCTCCGGGGCGGCGACCCCGAGATCATGCGCCTCGCGGACGCGACGCTCGCGGCGCGCGGCCTCGCGCTCCGCGACCTCAGGATCAAGTTCCCCAAGGACAACTTCTTCTCCAAGGGCGACCGCGCGGCCGCGGTCCTGCCGGCCCGCCTCGCGCATTCCTCGGCCGGCGACGAACGCTACCCGGCGCGCATGAAGCTCACGCTCGCCTTCGATCTTCCCCGCGGCGCCTACGCGACGCTGCTCGTCAAGCGCCTGGGACCGGCGATCGACCGCGGCGTCGTCCTGGGGGATGAGGAAGAAGACCCCGCGGCCTGTTGAACGCGGGCCCGGCTTCGCCTATCATGGCCTCCGCCTTCGCCCCGGCGAAGGCGGCCGGTTTCCGCGAATACACACACAAGGAGTACGCATGAGCGAGAAGCAATTCAAACCGTACGTCCCGCCCGAATCGGACATGAAGGAGTTCACGATCCGGGCCCTGGTGATCGGCCTCGTCATGTGCGTCGTCCTCGGCGCCGCGAACGCCTACCTGGGGCTCAAGGCCGGCATGACGATCGCCGCGACCTACCCCGCGGCGGTCATCGGCATGGCGGTCCTGCGGCTCTTCCGCGGGTCGATCCTCGAGGAGAACTACGCGCGAACCGTGGGCTCGATCGGCGAATCGGTCGCCGCGGGCGCGATCTTCACGATTCCGGCCTTCCTGATCGCCGGCGTGTGGACCGACTTCTGGTCGCCGCAGCATTACTTCGAAGCGTGCGTCATCATGCTGATCGGCGGCATCGTCGGCATCTTCTTCGTCGCGATCCTCAGGCGCGTGATGGTCGAGGACAAGGAACTGCCCTTTCCCGAGTCGGTGGCCGCGGCCGAGATCCACAAGGCCGGCCGCACCGGCAAGGGCGAGGCGAGATTCCTCTTCGCCGCCATGGGCCTCGGCGGCCTGATCCAGATCCTCAAGGAGATCAAGATCTTCGCGGCGGACTGGACGCGATTCATCCCCTTCGGCGCGAAGAAGCTCTCGATCGCCGGCGGCTCGGTCCCGACCGGCGGCGGCGCGCTCTTGAGCTCGCCCGGCGTGAGCCCCGCCTACATGGGCGTCGGCTACATCATCGGCCCGCAGCTCGCGTCCCTCAACTTCGCGGGGGGCCTCCTCGCGTGGGGCCTGTTCGTGCCCCTCCTCCTCTTCTTCCTCGGCCCCAGCATGGACGTGAACTCGGCCGCCGAGGCGCGCCTTCTCGACAACGCGCTCCTCGAGGAGGTGAAGGCGGCGGAGACCGCGATGGGCAACTCGCCCGACTCGACGACCGTGGCGGAGATGGCCGCCGCCATCCAGGCGAAGCGTTCCCGCGACGAGCGCATCGCCGTGCTCGCGGCCTTGACCCAGCGCACGGACAAGGAGGCCAAGGAGCTGCAGGACAAGAGCGCGCAGGCCGCGCAGGAGCCGTACACGGCGGCGGAGGCCGCGCTCTACCGGAAGGCGCGCGACGGAACGACCGCCCTCGTCGAGGCCGCGAAGGCCGACGAGAAGTCCGAGGCCGCCGGGAAGCTCGAGAAGGAGCGCTCGAAGGCGTGGGCCAAGGCCAGCGTCGACGACATCTGGAAGGGCATCGTGCGGAAGATCGCCATCGGCGGCATGCTCTTGAGCGCCGCGTTCACGCTGTTCCGCATGCGCAAGAGCCTGGCGTCCGGCCTTTCGCGCGCGGTCGGCGACGTCAGGAAGGCGGCCGCCGGGGCGTCGCAGGCCGTGCCGCGCACGGACAAGGACCTGAACTTCAAGACCGTGCTCTTCGGCCTGGCGCTCGCCGCGCTCGCCACGTTCGCCGTGTACTTCTACTTCGCGGGCGATCTCACGGCCGCGATCGTGGCCACCGCGGTGATGATCGTCGCGGGTTTCTTCTTCTCGGCCGTGTCGGGCAACCTGGTCGGCCTCATCGGCTCGAGCAACAACCCGATCAGCGGCCTCACGATCTCGACCCTGCTCATCGCGGCGCTCCTCATGGTGGCCCTCGGCGTCACCGGCACGCAGGGCGTCGCGGCCGTCCTGGGCGTCGCGGCGGTGATCTGCGTCGCCGCGGCCGTCGCGGGCGAGATGCTCCAGGACCTCAAGGTCGGGCACATCCTCGGCGGAACGCCCTGGAAGATGCAGCTCGGCGACATGGTCGGCGTCGTCCTGGCGTCGGCCGTGATGTTCTTCCCGATTCTCATCCTGCACAAGGGCGACAAGGTCGGCGGGGGGCTCGGCGGCACGGTCTACTCGGCGCCGCAGGCGAGCCTCATGGCGACGCTCGCCAAGGGAATCGTGGGCGGCGACATGGCCTGGCCGCTCGTCATCGTGGGCGTCCTCATGGCCTTCGGCTTGATTCTCGTCAAGGTCAAGAGCCCCATGCTCGTCTGCGTCGGCATGTACCTGCCGCTGGAGACGTCCTTCGCGATCTTCATCGGCGGCATGATCAAGGGCATCTTCACGAAGTACGCCGAGGCCCGCAAGCTCAACGAGGCGCAGAAGATCCGCTCGGAGAACAACGGCGTCCTGCTCGCCTCCGGGCTCATCGCCGGCGAGGCGCTCGTGGGGCTGCTCTTTGCCGGCCTCGCGGTTCTGAATCTCCACTACGCCGACTTCCTCCCCGACCGTGTCGATTGGCTGCCGCTGCCCTTCGGCCTCAGCCTGCTCGTCTTCCTGGCGGTCGCTCTCGTCCTGATCCGTACGCCGCTCCGGAACGCGGGCAGCCCCGACGAGCCCGCGCCGCCGAGCGCCATGATGTAGGCCGTGACGTGAAACGCGTGTGTCACTGAAGGAGATGCGCCATGTCGAACGCGATTGAAGGTCTCACCCCCCCGCTCCTCTGGAAGTACTTCGCCGAGATCTCGAGGATCCCGCGCGGCTCGAAGAACGAGGCCGCCATCTCCAGGTACGTGGTCGCGACGGCCAAGCGCCTGGGCCTGGAGGTCAAGGCCGACAAGTTCGGCAACGTGGTCGTCAGGAAGCCCGGGACGGCGGGCCGGGAACAGATGCCGCCGGTGGCGCTCCAGGGCCACCTCGACATGGTCTGCGAGAAGAACAACGACAAGGTCCACAACTTCACCAAGGACCCCATCGTGCTCGTCCGCAAGGGCAACGAGCTCACGGCCGATGGGACGACCCTCGGGGCCGACAACGGCGTCGCCGTCGCCACCAATCTCGCGCTCATGGAGGACAAGACCATCGAGCACGGGCCGCTGGAGCTCCTCTTCACGGTCGACGAGGAGACAGGCCTGACCGGCGCCAACAACCTCGCGCCGGACTTTCTGCGGAGCAAGACCCTGATCAACCTCGACTCCGAGGAGCTCGGCACGCTCACGGTCGGGTGCGCGGGCGGCAAGACGACGGTCTCGCGCTGGAAGCTTGCGCGCGACAACGCGCCGGCCAAGTCCGTCGCCGCGTGCCTGACGGTCAAGGGGCTGCGCGGGGGACACTCCGGCATCGAGATCCACAAGGGCCGCGGCAACGCGATCAAGATCCTCGCGCGCGTCCTGCGCGCCCTGGACGAGATCGGCGCCAGGATCGCGTCCATCGAGGGCGGCAACAAGCACAATGCGATTCCCAGGGAATCGCAGGCGAAGGTGTGCATCCCCGCCGCGGCGTGGGATGACGCCGCCGCGTGCGTCGCCGCGCTCGCGCCCGTCCTCGGGGCGGAGGTCGCGGCCGTCGATCCCGACCTCGCGATCGCGCTCGAGCCCGTCAAGGGCGGCGCGAAGCTCAAGGTCCTGAAGAAGCCCCTCCAGAAGAAGCTCCTCGCGGCGCTGTCGGCCTTGCCGCACGGCGTCGCCAAGATGAGCGCCGAGATCGCGGGGCTGGTCGAGACATCGCTCAACATCGCCGTCATCAAGACGACGCCCAAGGCCGTGGAGCTCGTCACCAGCCAGCGCAGCTCCGTCGCCTCCGAGATCGACGAGATCTGCCTGACCGTGGCCGATATCCTCGCCTTCGCCGGCGCCGCCGTGCAGACGGGCAGCGGCTACCCGGGCTGGAAGCCGGATCTCGACTCGCCGATTCTCAAGGTCGCGAAGAGCACCCACGCGCAGCTCTTCGGCAAGGAGCCCGAGGTCATGGCCGTGCACGCGGGCCTCGAGTGCGGGATCATCGGCGAGAAGTACCCGGGCATGGACATGGTCTCGATGGGGCCGTCGATCGAGGGCGTCCACTCGCCCGACGAGAAGATCCACATCGATTCCGTGCCCAAGTACTGGGACTACCTGCTCGCGATCCTGAAGAACGTGAGCGGCGGCGCGGGCAAGTCCGCCGATGCGGCGGAGCACGCTCCCGACTACGCGGGCTGGTCGCCGAACTGAGAATAGCCCGTGAGCCATCCGCTCGTCATCCTCGCGCTCGGGATCGGGATCGTCATCGGGGCGATCATCGTCCTGCGCGTCAACGCCTTCATCGCGCTCGTCGCGGCCGCCATCGCCGTGAGCCTCTGCGCCCCCGGCGAGCTCGGCCAGAAGATCACGCGCGTCGGCGTCGAGTTCGGGGTGACCGCCGGCAAGATCGGCATCGTGATCGCATTCGCCGCGATCATCGGCGATTGCCTGACGCGCAGCGGCGCCGCCGACCGCATCGTCAGGTTCCTGATGGGCCTTCTGGGCGAGAAGCGCGCGCCGGCCGCGCTGATGGCGAGCGGGTTCGTGCTCTCGATTCCCGTCTTCTTCGACACGGTCTTCTATCTCCTGCTTCCCCTGGCGCGCTCGACGCACCGGCGGACCGGCATGCGCTACCTGCTTCTCATCCTGGCGATGGGTGCGGGCGCGTCGATCACCCACTCGATGGTGCCCCCCACCCCGGGGCCGCTCGTCCTCGCCGAAATTCTCGCGATAGATCTCGGCGTGATGATCCTGGTGGGGCTGGCGGTGTCGCTCCCGACCGGCATCCTGGTCTACTGCTTCGTCGCCCGGTGGGCGCGGAGGTTCGACATCCCGATGCGGCCGCTCGCCTCGGCGTTGCCCGAGCCCGAGCCGCTTCCCGACGCGCAGCTTCCCGGGCTCCTGGTCTCGGCGCTCCCGATCATCCTGCCGGTCATCCTGATCTCGATCAACACCATCGCGAGCAGCCTGGCCAAGGGCGCGGACCCCGGCGAGGGCATCGTCGGCGCCGCGCAGATCACCGCGGTCATCGGCCACCCGATCCTCGCGATGCTGTTCTCGGCCGCGATCGCCGCCGCCGTCCTGGCGACGCAGCGCACGCTCGGGCGCGCGGAGCTCTCGCGCCTCATCGAGAGCTCGCTCACGAGCGCGGGGGTGATCATCCTCATCACGTCGGCGGGCGGGGCGTTCGGCGCCATGCTCAAGGAGGCGCAGATCGGGGCCTCGATCGAGGAGACGTTCTTCGCGTCGGGGGCAGGGTTCGGCGGCATGAAGCTCCTGGCCGTCGGTTTTCTCGTCGCCTTCGTGATCAAGTTCGCGCAGGGATCGAGCACCGTGTCGATGATGACGACGGGGGCCATGATGGCCGCCCTGATCGGCGCCCCGGAGACCCTCGGCTTCCACCCGGTCTACCTGGCGCTCGCCATCGGCTGGGGCGCGCAGTGCGGGAACTGGATGAACGACAGCGGCTTCTGGGTCTTCGCCAAGATGGGCGGATTGACGGAGGTCGAGGCCCTGAAGACGTGGACCGTCACCGTGAGCTTCACCGCCGTCGTCGGCCTGGCGATGACGATGGCGTTCGCCGCGCTGCTGCCGCTCTCGTAGCGGGCGCGGCGGCACCACCTCCCCGGATGCTTCGGATGAGATCGAGGCGAAGGCGCGAGCCTCCGCGCGGCGCTACTTGCGCTTCTTCCCGAGGCGCGCGCGCACCTCGCGCTTGCCCAGCCCGCGGAGCGCGAGCAGCGCCGCCGCGGTTCCCTGCCTGAGCTTCAGGCGGCCGCCCTTCTGCTCCCACTTGTAGACGGAGTTCGTGCTCACGCCGACCAGTTTGCCGAGATCGCCCTGGGAGACGCCGAGCTTGCGTCGCAGCGCCTTGATGACCTTGGCGGAGAAGCGGGCCTTGGCGACGGCATCGGGCGGCGCCTTCGGAACCGCGCCCTCGAGCCCCTCGACGCGGGACTTCAAGCGCTTGCTCTCGGCCTCGAGCCCGGCCACGCGCCGCTTGAGATCCGCGACCCACCGCTTGAGCGCCGCCGCGTCCTTGTGAAGCTTCCCGAAGACGGGTCTGGTCTGCTTGCGCGCGAGTCTGCAGATCTCATCCTTCAATACGGCTGCTATGTTCGGCATGCGATCTCCTTCCGTTCACGACATATGCCAGTACGCCATTGTATCCCGAAAGTGGGAAAAGGCCATGGACCGGCCGCAGCACGCGGCTCGTGGTCGCAAAGGCGATGCCGGCCGGCTTCGGGCGCCCGTCGATGCCGGCGATGCCCATGTTGTGCTCGAAGCAGGCGGGGGCATCGCCATCGTTCCGGAAGCCGTACCAGAAGGTCCGCGGCTCGCCGCCCCGGCGGTTGCGACGCGGGCTCTCCGCGCGCGGCCGTGAGATCGCGATACGTGTTGTCAAACGCACCCCTTTCGATTATAGTATCGCCGTTCTTGCAGGACGAAACGCCCATGGGTCGCCGGGCCTCGCACGTTTGCCCGGTCAGTGAGGAGGTGCAGAATGCATCTGGCGTGCAATCGCAGCCGCGCCGTCCGGTTCGCCATTGTCTTCGCGATCTTGATGCCCGCATGGTCATGCGCGCGGGAGGACGCGTCGGGAAGGGGCATTGCCGTCGACGCAGTCAAGACCAGCATCGCGTGGAGCGTCGGCGAGGTCAACGCCGTGATCGGAGACGGTCAGCGCGTGGTCGACGATGCGGTCGTCGAGTTCACGGCGACGGCGGACCTGCAGGACGTGTCCATCGTCGCCACATCCGGCGTGGCCGGAATACTCGATATCTCGCCCGCGCATCTCGACACGGTGACGGCGGGTGTGCCCTGCGGCCTGCGTATCAAGTTCACGGTGACGCCGGACACCGCCGCCGGGACCTACGCGGGCACGATTCGCGTGACCAGCGGGCACCGAAAGTACGCCCGGCCGCTTCACGCCAAGGTCATCGTCGACTTCGGCGGCGCGGCGATCCTCCCCACCACGCGCGTCATCACGCAACCGACCTGGGACGACCTCCAGTACGCCGCGCCGGACTACTCGCTGATCGAGTTCCTGACGGTCACGGAGGAGCTCATGTTCGTGCAGGCCGGGGACGTGATCGTGAGCGGCGTGACGGAACAGACGCCCCTCGGCCTCATCAAGAAGGTGGTATCCGTCGGCTCGGACGATGACACGCCTCTGTCGCTGACCTGCGCCGACGCGACGCTCGCCGATGCGTTCAGCAGCGCAAGTCTCGCGATCACGAAGGCGCTGACGCCCGAGGATGCGGCGGAGGGCCAGGACCCGATCGAGAGCGGCGACGGCTACGGCTTCTTCGTGCGGTACGCGGACGTCCTCCGCGACGGCGACGACGATCCGGGGACGGTCGACGACCAGGTCGCGATCGCGGGGACGATCGGGTTCGACACGACGTTTTCGTTCGCGCTCGAGATCGGCGCGTCCGCCGTGCAGTCGGGGAGCTTCACCGGCACGACGGCCCATGCGCTCGACACGACCGTGGATGCGCAGTCCGGCATCGCTCCCTTCGCAAAGAGCGTCGACCTCTGGTCGCGGCAGATGAAGCCGCTCACGGTATGGGTCGGCTGGGTCCCGGTCGTCATCGTCCCCGCGCTGACGCTGCGCGCGAACGTCGAAGGCGATGTCGCGGCGCCCACGCACGCCGCGATGACCGAGTCGGCGTCCATGACGGCCGGCGCGACCTACGCCGGCGGCGCCTGGCAGCCCGTAGCGGAGTTCAACGTGGCGAGCATCGAGGGCGCCGCAAGCCCGGCGCCGGGCTGCAATGTGAAGGCCCGCGTGGGCGCCGGTCTCGACGTGCTCGTGTACGGCGTGCCGGCAGCCAGGACGCAGCCGGACGGCTTTCTCCGGACCGAGACCGGCGGCATCGACGACCCGTGGTGGCGGCTCCACGGCGGCCTCGAAGCGGACGCCGGCGTGTCCGCGAACGTGCTCGACGGCGCGCTTGCCGGCGCGATGTTCCCGGAAATCATCGAGGACGAGAGCCTCCTTGCCGAGGGCGGGGGCGCCACGCCGCAGGACGACGGCTTCATTGCCGGAGTCGTGCGGGACGCGGCGACCGGCG
>JBFZCA010000584.1:0-17173 GCA_041308205.1 Planctomycetota bacterium
CGGCCTGCGCGCCGGCGCCGGCCGCGGGCAGCCCGCCGGGAAACTCCTCGACCCAGAGCACATCCTTGGCGCCCGCGCGCATGAAGAGCCGAACCTGCTCCGCGTTCGGCTCGCTCAGCGCCACGAACACGGGAACCGCGCGCCGCGCCTGCGCCAGGACGTTGAGCAGCCGCAGCGTCTCGGACGCCGGCTTCGCGCCGAGGATGACGCACGCGGGCCGCTCCTCGTGGAACGCCTCGATGAACTCGCTCGCCGTCTTGACGGCGCGCAGGTCGGGACGCTCGGCCGCGCGCAGCGCATCCTCGAGGGCCGCGTCGGCGCCGCACCAGCACAGCAGGGTGTCCGTGAGCTCGGCGGTCTTCATGCGCGTCGTTCGCCCCTTTCCCCTACCACGCCGTGTCGTGCTCCCAGGGCTCGCAGTCCGAATCCAGCTCCTCGGCGGGCGCCGCCGGCGCGCTGCTCGGCACCGGCCCGCCGTGCCAGAAATACGGCGCGAAATCCAGCGGCGCGCCATCGCTGATGCGGAAGGTCTGGATGCAGCGCTCGATCTCGTGGAGCGCGCGGCGTATCTCCGGGTCGGCGTTCACCGGCGTGCCCTCGTAATCGACGATGTCGCGCCGCACGTGCTCGATCTCGATCCACTGGTACCCGGTCCTGAGCAGGCGCTCCACCTCCTCGATGAGCTCGTCGTAGTTGCCGGGCCACGGGTAGCTCTGGAGCACGCTCAGGACGCCGGCCGAGAAGCGCTCGCCCGCCGGCATGCCGGCGATGTACTCGATCACCGCGCCGATATCCTCGAGGCGCTCCCTGAGCGGCGCCACCTTCACCACCGACGCGGCGATGCGCTCCCACAGCTCGCCGAGAAACGCGCCGCCGCGCACGTACAGCTCCAGGTCCTTGTCCGTGCCGCACAGCAGGCGCACGTCCGCCGTCGCGCGCGGCCCGAGGTCGCCGGCGGTGAACTCGCCGCGTTTCAGGAAGTCGAGCAGCCGCTCCTGGAGCGACATGACCATTTCCTCGGGGTGCACCAGGTACAGCGTCCCGCGATCGGCGCGCGTCAGGAGGGCCGTGCCGGGGCGCTCCTCGCCGCCGAAGATGATCGCGGCCAGGTCCTCGGGGAAGAAGCGCCCGCAGTCGACCATCCGAAACGGCCCGCGCCGCCGCGGGCTCTGCGTGTGGATCGTGCGCGCGCACAGCTCCTTCCCCGCGCCCGTCTCGCCGCTCAGGAGCACGCCGCCCGCGCCCCCCGCCGCGCGCGCCGCCTCCTTGCGGAGCATCGCGGTGAAACGACTCTGTCCGACGATACGGAAGCGAGAGGCAGATGTCATTCCTTCTTCCCCGTTGTCGGTCCTCGCGAGGCTCGACGGCACGGCGCCGCGAGACCCCAGTCCTCGCACGTGCACGGACCGGCCCTTCTCAACGCGATCCCTGGCGATGCGGTTCTTTCAGACCCTTCTGCCCGCGGGCAGGTGTGTGGCGTATCCTGAGGAATCTACGATGCGGGGAGGGCGGCGTCAAACGAAGGCCGATAAGATGCGGCCGGAGGCGCCGGGAGACGCCGTTCGGCACGCGCCGCGGGCGAACGGCGCGAGGCGCCGCATCGCCCGATTTCCGGCGCGCCGCGGCGCCGTCATGCCTTCTGCCACTGCAGGCCGTGCACGTGCGGCGAGCGCAGCGCCGCGCCGAGGAAACCCCACACGGCCTGCACGACCGCGTCGGCGGTCTCGGCGGACGCGCTCATGAGCTCCTTGGCGCGCACCACGACATCGCGGCGGATCAACTCGGCCGCGAGCGCATCCTCGGCGGGCGCCGCGCCCTTGAGGCGCTGCTCGCCGCCGTGCGCGAGCGCCGCGTCGCACAGCTCCCGGACGATGGCCAGCGCATCCAGCGACCGCCCGTTCAGCTCCCACACGACGCCTCGCCACACGATTTCGAGCATGCGATCGAGCTGCAGGGACGCGATCTCGAGCTCGCTCGCCGGCGGCGAAGGTTCGTCCTGCACGGCCCGCCCGCAGCGCTCCGCGATCGCCGCCGCGACTTTCTCGTACAGGCCGCGGAACTCCGTCAGGATGCGCTCGAGATCGACGCTGCAGACCCGGTCGCACTGCATGCGTGCGCGAAGCTCCGCGCGGCGCACGCCGCCGCCGGCGACGACGACCGCGTCCGATTTCTCGGCGGGCCGCTCCGGCAGCGTCAGGCCGGTGCAACTGGAGAGCTCCTCGCGATCGACGCCTTCCCACTGCGCGTCGACGATCGCGGCGCCGGTGAAGTCCGACTCCCTGACGAGCGCCCCCTGGAAGTTGACGCGCGTGAGCTGCGTGTTCTCGAACCGCACTCCCACCACCTGGCCGTCGCGCAGGTCGCAGTCCTCGAGCACGGCGCCGCGCAGATCGGCCAGATCGAGCGTCGCGCCCGCCAGGCGCAGGCGCGCGAGCTGCGCCTCCATCATGTTGGCGCGGTAGAAATCGCTGCCCGCCAGATCCAGGTCCTGCCACTTGATCTCCTTCAGGAGCGCGCGCTGCCAGGTTGTCTCCTTCACCGCGCACTCGGCGATCGTGGTGCCGACGACGACGGTGCGGTTGAGCTTGGCGCCCTCGAGGTCGCAGCGCTTGAACTGCGCGCCGGATATGTCGGCGCCCTCCAGATCCGCGCCCCGGAAGCTGCACTCGTCGACCTGGGCGCCGCGCAGGTTCACTTCCTTGACGACGGCCGACTTCAGCGACGAGCGCTGGATCACCGCCTTGAAGAGGTTGGCCTGGGAAAGATCGCTGCCGGTGAGGTCGGCCTCGACGATGCGGCTTCCCCTGCACACGGCCGCGCGAAAGCGCGCCCCGCGCGCCGTCGCGCCCGTCAGGTCGGCCTGGCTCAGGTTCGCGCTCGAGAGATCGGCCTCGGAGAGATCCGCGCCGCGCAGATTCGCGCCCGCGAGATTGGCGCGCGCGAAGTCGCACTTCCTGAAGTCGATGCGGGCCAGGTTCAGCCCCTCGAACGACACGCGCGCGAGGATGGCGCCGGAGAACTTGACGCCGGCGATGCCTTCCTGCGAGAAGCGCGCGCCTTCGAGGCGCGCCCCGGAGAAGTTCACGTCCGCCAGCTCCAGCGCCGAGAAGTCGAAGTCGACGAAGCACGCGCCGCGCCAGTCCACGCCGCTCAGCCCCGTGCCCTCGAAGCGCGCGTTCCTGAAGACGGCGTCGCGGAAGTCCGAGCCGTCGAGCGTGCAGCGCTTGAGAATCGTGTTGACGAACTGCGCGCCCTGGAAGTTGACGTGCTGGAGGCTGCAGGAGAGGAACACGGCCCCGCCGAGGTTCGCGCGCGCGAACTGCCCGCCGTGCAGATCGAGCTCCGGAAACCGCGCCCGGAAGAGGTTCGCGCCGGTGAGATCCGCGCCGGCGAGGTTCGTCGAGGTGAAGCTGAGGCGCCTGAGATCGGCGCCGGCGAGGTTCGCCCCCTGGAAGTTGGCAAGCTCGATGTTGGCGTCGAGCAGCACCGCGCGGCTCAGGTTGGCGCCCTCGAGGTTGGCGCCGAAGAGATTCGCGCCCTTCAGGCCCGAGCCGGAGAGATTGGCGCCGCGCATGTCGGCGCTCTCGAAGTTTGCCCCCTCGAAGTCGGCGCCGGAAAGGTCGGCCCCGCGCAGATCGAGGCCGCTCGCGCTCTTGCGCGTGTTGATCTCGGCGACGACTTCCGCTTTTGTAAGTTGAGCCATGCCATACTCCTTCGAGCCGGTATCCCCTCGAGTAAAGTCTACGATAGGAAGCCCGCGCCGGCAAAGGATGCGCGGGCGCGCGGCGGGCATGGTCCGGTAATGGAGCCGGGCGCGACCGCCCGGCGTCACTTGACGCAGCGGTACACGAAGGCGGGCGGCAGGTTGCGCCAGCAGACCGGGGAGCGGTCGACCTCCGCGAAGCAGCGGGCGAGCTTGCGCGCGAAGGCGCGGCCGGACGGGAGGAGCAGCCCCTGGAGATACGCGAAGGTGGCGAAGCGCCCCCCGTCGCGGAGCGCCGCGTGGGTTGCGCCGAGGAGCTCGTCCTGGAGCTTCTCGCCGAAGGAGGCCCAGGGCAGGCCGCTCACGATGCAGTCGGCGTGCGTCGCGCCGAGCGAGGCGAGAATCGCGCCGACGTTCGCGGCCGAGTCGCGGACGGCGTTGACGTTTCCGAAGCGCGCGCGGAACGCCGCGTACATGGCCGCGTTGTTCTCGATGGCGACGAAGAGCGCGCCGGGCCGCATGTGCGCCAGGATCTCCCCCGTGAAAGCCCCGCCGCCCGGGCCGTACTCGACCACGGCCGATGCCCGGTCAAGATCGAGGCCGTGGACCATGGCGCGGGCGAGCGCGCGCGAACTGGGCGCAATCGCGCCCGTGTTCAGGGGATGCCGCAGGAATTCGAGGATGAAGCGCGCGAACATGCGTCGCTCCCGGGGAGCGCGGAGGCCCGAGTCCCGGACCTCCGCGCTCGCGCGGGAAGTGCCGCCTACTTCAAGCTCGGGTCAAGTTCCCTGACCTCGAGGTTCTTGAACTTCACCTTCACGCCGGGGTGGTGCATCTGGAACGCGAAGAGCCCCTCGGCGTAGAGGTCCTTGCCGTCGGCCTTCCCGAAGTGATCGACCGCCACCTGGTTGTTGAGCAGAATCACGGTGTGGTCGCCGGCGGCGATGATGCGCATCGAGTACCAGAAGTCGCCCTGTTTCTCGAGGTCCTCCTTCTTGGACGAGTCGAAGCCGACGAGCGCCTTGATGTCGCCCGACCACACGACCGGCGCCGCGTAGAAGGTGCCGCTGCGCTTGGGGTCGCCGCTGTGGCTAAGGTTGACCTGCGCCTCGTAGCCGTCCGGCCAGTCCATCCACTTCTTGTCGGCAAGGAGGTTCTTGTCCTTCGGGCAGCGGAAATAGAAACCGCTGTTCCCGTCCCTGCTGATGCAGATCTCCGCCCTCACCTCGAAGTTCTTGAAGCTCTTCTTCGTGTAGTAGAGGTGGCTCGATCCGGGCGTCCCCTCCGCCGCATGGCCCGTCAGCACTCCGTCGGGCCCGGCGGTCCAGTGCTTGCGCGTGTCCTTCTGGTTGCCGGAGGTCTCCCAGGCGGCGTCCCAGGCGAGCGGCGAGCCGTCGAGGAGCTTCTCCCAGGCCGACTCGACCTTCTTGTGGCCCACGGTCAGGTTCGCATCGCACAGCCCGTTGCCCTTGACGAGGCCGACGCGCTCGCCGTCCTTGTTGGCCTTCCAGCCGGCCTGCCTGGTCGCGCCGAGCGCCCACCTGATGCCGCCCAAGAGGTGCCGCTGGAAATACACGTCGTCCCAGAGCGCGTGCTCGTGGCCGAGCGCGGTGTAGAAGACGCGCCCCTTGCCGTAGGGCTTGCACCAGGCGATGGCGTAGTCCTGGTCCGCGACGCGCGAGGGCGTGCTCTTGCCCTTGAGCGACGACGTGCTCAGGCTCATGATCACGTGGAGGTTCTCGCGGGAGTAGTTCTTGAAGGCGTAGATCTCGTCCTTGACCTCCCAGGGCGAGGGCACGGGCGCCGCGCAGGGGTGCGCCGGGTCCTCGATGTCGATCGTGACCTTCTCGTTCCAGGGGTGGCTCTCGAACGAGCCCCCGATCATGTCCGCGAAGGGCTGCCAGTCCTTGTAGGTGTCCGTCGCGGCGTGAATGCCGATGAAGCCCTTGCCGTCCTTGATCGCATCCAGGAGCGCGTTCCGGTCGGCCTCGCTCAGCGGGAACTGCGCCAGGTCGCCCGTCGTGTTCGAGAAGCACACTGCGTCGAAGCCCTTGAGGCTCTCGGCGGTGATGAGATCGGTCTTGTCCGTGCAGACGACGTCGAAGGCGCCGAGGAGCGGGTCCTTCTTGGACTCCTCGGCCATCGCCTTGATCACCGGGATCGAGTACTCGCAGGCCGAGTGATGGAAGCCCTTCGTCGTCGTGATGTAGAGAATCTTCTTGACCGCGGCGCCGTCCGCCGCGATCAGGAGCTGCCCGCACACCCAGAGAGCCGCGAGGGCCGTCGCCGCCAGCGTTCGAAGCTTCATCCTGTTTCCTCCTGGCCGAAAGGCCGTCCTTGGTGCCTGAACGTCCGCGCCGCGCCGCACGGACGGCGCGCGAATCACCCACTCACTATACGGCTTCGGGGAGGGGGTGATCAAGGGACCGCAGGCGCCCGCTCACCTCGACGCGAGCTGCGCGCCCGCGCCGAGGTGGTCCGGCGCCAGATCGAGCGCCGCGCGGAACTCGGCCCGCGCCTCGACGTCCTTGCCCTGCCCGCGATAGCCGAGGCCGAGGAGGTAATGCGCCTGCGCGACGCGCGCGCGCTCCGACTGCTTCTCGCCGAACTTGGCGAAGTAGTCGACCGATACGGCCCCGGCGATCTCCTTCGCGCCGTGCGCGGCGAGCCCGTCGAAGATGCGCGCCGCCTCCTCGTCCCTGCCGAGCTTGCGGAGCGCGCAGGCCTGGTGGTAGCGCGCCTCCGACGCGCCCTCGAGGATGCGCGCCGTCGCCTTCTCGAAGCATGTTTTCGCGGCCGCGCCGTCGCCGAGGGCCTCGTGCGCGAGCCCGATGAAGTAGTGCGCCTCGCAGGCGCGCCGGTCGCGATACGGCCTGCCGACCTCGAGGTTCTCGGGGTACTCGAGCGCGGCCTCGTAGGCTTCCCTCGCGCGCGCGTGCTCCTTCGCGCGGAACAGGCGATGCCCCCGCGTGAGGCACGCGTCGACGTACACGTTGTGGATCTCGCTCGAGCCCTCCCAGTTGTGGAAGCGCCGCGCCGCGAGGACGGCCAGGGCCTCATCCTCCCCGCCGCTCCGGATGAGCAGCACGAGCATGCGCGTCATGGCGTCGTCGCGCTGCGCGACCACGCCGGCGTGCGCGCGCAGGAGGCCGAGCCGCGTCGCGACCGGGGCGCCGGCCGCCTCGTAGATGCGATCGAGCTCGTAGTACCAGCGCGGGTCGCCGGGACCGAGCGCGATCGCCTTCTCGAAGCTCGCGATGGCCCTGGCGGGGTCCCTCGCCGCCCTCGCATAGCCGTTCGCGAGATTGCGATGCACCGGCGCGAAGGCGCCATCGAGCGCGGCGGCACGCTCCCATGCCTCGATCGCACGGCGCGGCTGGTGGTCGTAGAGCAGATTGCCGAGGTAGTACGGCGCGCGCGCGTCCGACGGGTTGACCCGCATGGCGTCGGCCAGCGCATCGATCGCCTCGAACCTGAGCGGAAAGCAGTAGTCGGGCGGCATCCGCGCCGCCAGCGCGTAGAACTCCGCGGCCTCCGCCTCCTTGCCCTGCCTCGCCGAGTACCAGCCGAGGAAGTAATAGACCATCGGATAGACCTTGCTCGTGTCGCCCGCGGCGGCGGCGGCGCGCTCCAGAACGCCGCACGCCTCCTCGTAGAGGCCCGCGCTGCCGTACTCGACCGCGAGCTCGAGGTACGACTGCACCTCGCCGCGCATCCACGCGCCGAGGCGCTCGGCGGCTTCCGCCGCCTGGGCTCGCTCCCCCACCGCCGCGAGCGCGAGACAGAGCTCGTTGCCGGCGCGGAAGTCGAGCGGATCCACCGCGGCCGTGCCGAGCACGCTCTGGTAGGCCTCATCCAGGCGGTCGAGCCTGCGGAGCATGGCGCTCCTCAAGGCCAGAGCCCTGGCGTTCGACGAGTTGCACGCAAGCGAGTGCTCGACGAGATCGAGCGCCTTCGCGAAATCGCCGCGCATGCAGGCGATCTCCGCGAGCGCGTGGTACCCCGCGGCCTGCCAGGCCGCGCTCCAGACCGCGCGCTGGAGCTCGTTCCATGCCGCGTCGAGCCGCCCCTGCGCCTTCAGGACGATCCCCAGGTAGTAGAACGCCTCGCCGTCCTTGGGCCGGATGTGGTTGTGCGTCGCGCGGGCGATCGCCGCGCGCAGGCGCGCTTCGGCCTCCTCGTACCTGGCGGCCTTGAGATGCAGGAGCCCGAGCGCCGTGTTGGCCCGGTAGTCGCCCGGGTCCCTGCGGACGGCCTCCTCGTAGTACGAGGCCGGATCCATCGCGGGGCTGAAGAGCTGCTCGAGCCTGAGCCCCGTGAGATACAGCTCCTCGTTCGTCGCGATGTCCCCGGGCGGCGCGGGCTTCCTGACCGGCGCCGGCATGGGAGCGCCCGCGCGCTTCGCGGGCCGGTACGCGACGAGCTCGCGCCCGTCCGGGGCGGCGAGCGAGGCGCGCAGATCCTCGGGCTCGACGCCGGCGGGAAGCGCCGCCTCGGCGCGGAAGGGCTGCGCCGGGCTTATCGAGACCTCCTTCCGCAGCAGCACCGCGTCGCCCGCGGCGAGCGTGACGACGGCGCCCTCGTGCTCGCGCGTCGTGTTGAACGCCGCCGTCGCCGTGCGGCCCATGCCGACATCGAGGTTCACCGCGGCATCGATGTTCGCGTTCTTGGCGCCGCCCAGGTTCCGCACGGGATACCAGACGTGCTTGAATATCTTGACCTCGCCGGGCTGGCACCAACTGTAGTCGGGCTGGTTGTCGGAGTACGCGCCGGCCATCAATTCCAGGTACGGGCCGTCCTCGTCCGTGAGGATCCGCGTCCACGCGTCGCCCTCGGGGCCGTTCCCCCACTCGAAGAACTTCTTGCCCGGCACGGCATGGTGGTCGGCGACGTGCAGGACGCCCGCATCCTTTCCGTGGTCGTAGCCGCCGAAGAAATCCTCCTCGGAGTTCCAGGCGAAGAACGAGACCGGCGCCGGGTGATTCCGCCACCAGCTTATGTCGACGCCCGACGTGTAGTCGACCCCGCCGTAGACCTGGCGCGCGACCGGCCAGGACGCGAACTCGGGCTTGCCGTGCTGGACCGCCCACTCGGTGCTCGGCGGGAAGATCACCTGGTACTCCGGCGTCGCGTGCACGGCGGGGTTGATCCAGAAGAGGAAGGGCGTCGCGACCGGCGTGCGGTTGAAGATCTTGACCTCGAGCTCGATCAAGGAGCAGTCCGGGTGCAGCGTCACGCCGACGATCCACCGCATGCGGTGCCGCAGCTCGGTCTCCCCCACCCAGATCGTCTTGCTCCCGCCGTCGCCGCCGGCGAAGGTCCAGTCGACCGTCGTGAAGGTCGAGGCGCGGTGATGGTGCGGCACGTTCCACTCGACGCCGCCCGAGATCCAGGCGCCCAGCATGCCGATCAGCGCCGGCTTGATCACGCGCTGCCGGTAGAAGAAATCGTGGCCGTTGGTCTTGTCGACGGCCGTGAAGATGCGCCCGCCGAGCTCGGGCAGCACCACGAGCTTCACGTACTTGTTCTCGAGGCACACCGCGCGATAGGTCCTGTCCTCCTTGACGCCGGTGAGCTTGTCGCTCACCGCGTAAGGATAGAACGAGGCCCTGGCGCCCTGATACACGCGGCCCTCGTAGAAGCGCGGATTGGGATCGGGCGGCGCGACCCCGTAGGTCGGGATCACGAGCGGCTCTTCCCAGAGCCTGACCGCCTCATCGGTCTGGCCGTGCAGGCACGCGGCAAGAAGGCACACAACGAGCGACGTCGAGGTACGGGGTGCGGGCATGCGCATTGCGAAGGCTCCTCTCCGGCCGCGGCGCGGCCGATCGAGCGCCATTGTATCCCGGCGGCCTACGAGAACTCCACGGCGCCGGGCTACAATCGAGGGCGCCGGACGAGCGGCGATCGAGAAAGGCAGGAAAGCTCCCATGCACTCACGCGTTCTCGCGACGACGACTCTTGCGCTGGTCCTCTGCTGTCAGGCGCGCGCGTCCGCCGCCGGCGGCGGGCTCGCCATCGACAACCGGCCGCCGAAGCCCGGCGAGGTGGGTTACCGGCCGGCCGACGGCGAGGCGGTCAGGCTCAACCCGCCGTCCTTCATCTGGCTCCACGAACGCTCCGCCGCGACGTACACGATCCAGTGGGCGCGCGGGGAGGACTTCGCCGACGCAATGGCGGTGCGCGGCTTCGCCTGGAACACCTACACGCACAATGCGGCGTTCGCGCCGGGAACCTACTGGTGGCGCTATCGCTTCGCCACCAAGGACGGCGCGGAATCCGAGTGGAGCCGAACGCGCAGCGTCATCGTGCCCCCCGATGCCGTCGAGTTCACGATGCCGACGCGGGCCGAGCAGCGCGAGCGCGTCCCGTCCGGCCGGCCGCGCCTCTTCCTGCGCCCCGAGGATCTGCCGCGGCTGCGGGAGCTCGCGAAAGGCGGGGAAGCGGCGCGCTTCGAGAAGCTGCGGGCCGAGGCCGACGCGTGCATCGCCGCAGGGCCGACGCCCGAGCCCGCGCACATGGGCTCGGCGCGCGACAAGGAGAACGCGGAACTGGTCAAGCACTGGTGGCCCAACCGCGTGCAGGCGGACAAGGCCTGCGCCGAGGCCGAGACGATCGCGTTCGTCTACCTGATGACCGGCGAGAAGAAGTACGCGGAAGCGGCGCGGAAGTGGATCATGCATCTCGCCTCCTGGGACCCCGACGGCCCGACGAACTTCAGGATGAACTGCGAGGCCGGCAAGGTGATGCTCTACCGCCCCGCGCGCGCGTACGACTGGGCCTGGGACGCCCTGACGCCGCAGGACCGTGAGCTCGTGCGGAAGGTGACGGCGCGGCGCCTCGAGGACGCCTGGGAAAGCGGCGAAGTGGGGCGCGGCACCGGGCATCTCAACAGCCCCTACGGCAGCCATGCGAACCGCATCTGGCACAAGATCGGCGAGGCCGGCATCGCGTTCCTCGGCGAGATCCCCGAGGCCGAGACGTGGCTCGACTACGCCGTCAACAAGTTCTACGGGTGCTACCCCGTCTGGTCGGACGACGACGGCGGCTGGCACGAGGGCGTCAGCTACTGGGCCGGCTACATGGGCAAGGCGGTCTCGTGGCTGCACGTGGCCCGGTGTGCCTTGCGCATCGACGGCCTCAAGAAGCCGTTCTTCTCGCAGGTCGGCGACTACCCGCTCTACATCGCGCCGCCCGGCTCGCCGAACATGGGCTTCGGCGACCTCTCCTACCGCCCGCCGCCCGCGGGGATCGGCGGATTCATGGAGTACTTCATTCGAGCCAAGGGCGCGCAGCCGGACGGCGCGCAGGCGGCGTACTGGCGCTGGTGGACCGCGCAATGGAAGATGCGGGGCGAGGGCGGCATACCCGGTTTTCTCGCCGCGGCCTACCTGCCGCCGCTCCCCGACCCCAAGCCGCCCGCCGACCTCCCGCAGTCCAGGGTCTTCCGCGGCATCGGCGTCGCAAGCCTGCACTCGACGCTGCTCAGCAGCAAGGACGACGTGCATTTTCTCTTCAAGTCGAGCCCCTTCGGCACGCAGAGCCACGGGCACAACCCGCACAATTCGTTCCAGTTGAACGCCTACGGCGAGCCGCTGCTCGTCGCCTGCACGTACCGCGACCTGCACGGGAGCAAGTTCCATTACCAGTGGGCGCACAGCACCGTCGCCCAGAACGCCGTGCTCGTCGACGGCCAGGGCCAGGTCAAGCACTCGACCGCGCCGCACGGGAGGATCGTCGACCAGCGTCTGGCGGAGAAGTGGGATTACGTGGCAGGCGACGCGACCGACGCCTACGCGGGCAGGTTGCAGCGTTTCCGGCGGAATGTGGTCTTCGTGAAACCGGACATCCTGGTCCTGTACGATGACCTCGAAGCTGCGGAGCCGGCGACGTTCCAGTTCATGCTGCACGCGCTCGCGGCGTTCGCGGTGGACGAGAAGAACGCGTGCGCGTCGGTGGAACTGGCCCGCGCGGGGGTGGACATCGAGTACGTCGCGCTCCGGCCGCTCGCCTTCCGCCAGTGGGACGGCTTCGACCCACCGCCCTCGAAGGAGTTCCCGAACCACTGGCATCTGGAAGCAGGGACAAAGGAGAAGGCGAAGACACTCGGGATGCTCACCGTGCTCGTCCCCTACCGCGCCGGCCGTCGCGCGGCGTGGACCGCCGACAGCGAGGAAACCGCGACGGCGCTCGGCGTGCGCATCACGCGCGGCGAGTCTTCACACTTCATCGCGTTCCGGAAGCACGGCGCCGAAGGACCGGCCGCCATCGGCGGCGAGACGTTCGATGGGCCCTTTCTGGTCAAGGCGCAGCCGCGCGCAGCCGCAGCGTCCCGCGGCGGACGGAGAAGCAGTCGTCGCCCGAGAAGACGAGGTGCACCGTCAGTCCATCGGCGCTCATCCACTTGGGCGGGAGGTGCATGCTCTCGCCGGGCCCCACATCCCAGTTCTCCGTGGAGAAGGCGGTCGTCCACGGCCCCCACGGCTCGGGGGCGTCGTAGATTGCGAAACCGCCGGCGACGCGGGTGTCCTCGCCTTGCCCGGTCTGGCACCAGAGATAGCGGCGCAAGCCGGCGTCGTAGCTCACGCTCGACCGGTAGCACCCGCCCCGGCGCGTGAAGACGGCGCCGCGGCCCGCGATGTCGCGCGTCCACCGCCCGCCGCCGCGCTCGTCGAGCCGCGCGAAGAACTCGTACGCCGCCCGCTCCCGCATTCGCTCCTTCGGCGCGCGCGCGAGCACCATCCTGTCGGCGCGCACGTACGCGCTGCCGGCATCGTGGGAGTACACGTACACGAACTCGTCCCGGGCGCCGGCGTAGTCGCGGCCGAAGCTCAGGAAGGACGGGCAGCCGAAGCTCTCCGTGAACTTCCAGTCCGCCCACGTCCACGTCGCGCCGTGATCCGACGACCAGCCGAGCTGCGAATTGGCCGCGTTGCGGACCCAGATATAGAGAACGCCGCCGACGCACAGAAGCCCGCTCGCCTTGCGGCCCCGCGCGCCGTCGCCGAGCGCCTCCGCCGTGGGGCTTCGCAGGTTCGTGCCGCGCACGCCGCCTGGCGCGCCCTCGATCCTGGCGAGGCCGAGGCTCAGCTTCTCCGGAACAAAGGGCTCGAACCCGCGCCCGTCGCCGTAGGCGCCATAGAGCGCGTCATCGTCGGCCCAGGCGAGCGGCCAGTTGTCGCTGCCCTTCGCGTGGCGCTCGATGCTCTCGGGCGGCGCCCAGTCGGTGCCCGCGATGACGGGGCTGGGCGGGCACGGCGCGCCCGCGCCGGCGGATCGCCTCGCGCCGGCCGATCGGGCGAGCGGGCCCAGGAACGGCTTCAAGACATCGTAGTGGTCCGCGCCTTCGGCGCGCTTCCACGACTTCCCCGCGCGCGCCGCGACGATGCCCAGCGACGGCACGACGACGATCAGGCTGTCGTAGAGGCCCCAGGACCAGTACGCATCGCGCGGCACATCTTCCAGCGTGCCGTCGGCGTTGTTCCACCACAGGAGCCCGTAGTGCCGCGACGCGCGGCCGTAGGTCTCGGGGTGCAGCACATCGAGACGCTCGTGCCCCGCGGGAACGCGCGAGGCCTGTTGCACGAAGTCGCGCGAGAGGATCTCGCGCTCCTTCCACCGGCCCTCGCGCAGCATCAGGAGACCGACGCGCGCCAGGGCGTCGGCGTTGGCGTGGATGCCCGCCCCGAACTCGCGCCGCGCGACGCCCTCGATCGTCGCGGGGCGGTAGGAGTTCTTCCGCCAGAAGAGATCGGCTCGCGTGATGCCGAGCGGCTCGAAGACGCGCTCGAACATGACCTCGTCCAGGTCGCGCTTCCAGACGAGCGTCAGGCACTCGGCGAGCCAGTTCGGCCCCGAATCGCTGTAGTCCCACTTCGTGCCCGGCTCGAAGAGAAGCGGCGTGTACCCGCCCGGCTTCTCGAACCCGGCCGTCTGCGACGCGAGGTGGAGAATCGCGATCCTCTCGAGCCAGCCGGTCCGCGCGTTCGACTCGGGCGGGACGCCGAGCGCGGGCTGAAGGCTGCGCGCCTGCGTCTCGATCTTCAGCAGGCCGTCCTTCAGGGCCAGCCCGAGCGCGATGCAGCCGAAGGACTTGGTCGTCGACTTGAGGTCGAACTTCTCGCGCACGTCGCCCCACGCGAGGACGAGGCGCCCGCCGCGCGTCACGATTCCCGCGCCGCCGCCCGTCAGCGCGTAATCGCGCGCGGAGGCGAGCAGCGCCGCGTCGAGCCCCGCCTCCTCGGCCGACGCCCGGGGCCAGTCCTTCTCGGGCCAGGCGTCCTCCTGCCCGGCGCGCGCGTCCGCGGACGCGCCCGAGGCGGCCGGCGGCTCCGCCAACGGCGGCTCCGCCCAGATCGCCTTGATCGTCTCCTCCTGGTTGAAGCCGTCCGGACAGGCCGGCGAGCGCGTGTTCGCCCAGTACCAATGCTTGCCGCCCGCGGGATCGGCGAGCGTGCGGCTGCCCGGCATCTGCAGGTAGCCGTTCGGGTCGGCGCGACGCACCTTCGCGGCGATCGGCGCGGCGGTCTCGAGCAGCTTCTCGAGCGCGCTCTCTCCGCCCCACCTGTAGATCGCGCGTCCGACGAGCTTCGCGCCCGCGTTCGTGAGCATGCGCACGTTCTCATCGACGTCCCCGAGGCCGTGGAGGAGGTCGGCGTACGTGATCGCGCGCGCAAGGTAGCTCTCCAGGACCTCCCGCGACATGCGCCCCTGGAACTCGTAGTCGGGAACGCGCCTGAAGCTCCGCATCGCCTTGGCGCCGCGCCGCCATTCGTCCGAACGCGCCGCGGCAGGCGCCGCGAGCTTCTCGCGCGCGGCGGGCGCCGCGAACGCCTCCCTGACCTTCTCCGCGAAGAGCCGCATCTCGCGCTTCTGGGTCTCGGTCGCGAACCCGTCGCACTGGTAGTCTTCCCACAGAATTCCGGGAATGCCGCCTTCCTCCGCCACCGCCTGGAACCACGGGAAGAGCGCCGTCAGGCAGTGCATCATGTAGCCCTTCCGCGGCTCGGGAAGGTTGTAGTGGACCTGGTAGTCGGTGCCGTAGGCGGCGTTGATCGCGATATCGCGCATGTTGTCGAACTGCGGCAGGAACACGGGCACGATGCCCTGCCCTGCCGCGGAACGTACGAGAAACCGGAGTTCGGACGGCGTGTAGGGCAGCGTCGTGTAATCGGCATGGTACTTGACGAGGCCCGAGGCCTGCACGATCTCGGCGACGGCCGCGCAGCGCCGCTGACTCAGGAACGCGTGGCGGAAGTGGGAATTCTGATCCGCCGGATCGAGCCCCGCGGCGAGCACGTTCGCGCCCTCGGTGCGCAGGCACACGACGGCGCCCGGGATGTCCTTGCGCACGAACTCGAGCGTCTCGCGGTAGTTCTTGACCCGCAGCTCGGTCCTGAACGCGTCCAGATCCGCGACCGCGCGGTTCCAGTCGTGGAAAGGATGCGCGGGGTCGGTGTACTCGAAGATGTGGCCGAAACGGTTTCTGACCTGGCCCGCCTCGGGCTCGATTCGATCGAAATCCTCGAACGCCGAGCCCCACGCGGCGTTCACCTCTTCGATCGCCCCGTACTTCGCTTTCAACCACGCGCGGAACGCCTTGACGGTGAGCTCTCCCATCGGGTGCCGCACGTTGACGTCCTGGCGCATCCACCCCCAGGAGTCCTCGACGCTGATGGGCACGGCGCCGTCCTCGGTCTCCAGGTACAGATCCCCCCACCTGGCGAACTGGTAGCGCCACAGCGCGGCGTTGACGGCGGGCAAGAGCGGATCCGCGCGCGAAATCGCGCCGTAGCCCATGCCGGCGTCAGCCAGGGCAAACGACTTCCCGGTGAGCCACGTTGCGATGGGGCCGCTCGTTGCGCGGTCGAAGGGATACGTGCCGATGCCCTCGATGCGCATTCCCTCGTCGCGCGCGACATCCAGGACGTACCTGAGCGCATCGCCCTGGTGGTTGGAGCGCCGCGGCGGCAGGTCGTCGTACAGCCACGGCATGCAGGTCGTGCTCACGACGTTGATGCCGCACGCCGCCATCTCGCGCAGGCGCGCGCGAATGTGCACCTCGGGAAAGGGGCCGATCTGGACGTTCGTGCGCATGTCGGCCATGGCTTGCGAGGCGATGATCGGCTCGCGCACGCCGTTCCGGACGAGGCACGTCCGCGGATCGAGCTTCGGGCGCACGGCGAGTGCGCCGCAGTCGATCGCGATGGGCACGGCCCGCGCGGCGATCGCCCCCGTGCCGCCGCGAATCAGCTTGACGACGACGTGCTTCGTCCAGGGCGCGACCTGGAGGTGGAGCGTCCCGGCGATGCGCCCCTCCGCGCCCGCAGGCGGGGCGAGGTGGCAGTCGAACGCCGTCATGAACTCCTCGAAGGTGTGAATGAAGCGCGTGATCTTCCGGTCGGCGCCGCCGTCGGCGAGCACGGCCTCGCCGGGCGCGATCGGCGCATCGCGCGCCCCGCGCTCGACGGCGAACGGCAGGTCCCACACGCACCCGAGCTGCCCTTCCCAGATGTTGAAGAACGGGTCGGGCGTCCGGTAGCACCTGTAGATCAGGCGCACGCGCAGCTTGTACTCGCCGGGCACGAGACCGAATCCCTGGGGCGTGGGCGCATCGGCCGGCGAGGCGTAGCCCGGCATGCAGCTCGCCAGGTGGAACCACATCTCGCGCGACTCGCCCGGATACAGGTACTCCAGGTCCCGGAAGTACAGGTTGTACGGCTCGCCGGCGACGGCGTACTCCCCGCGCTCGTTCTTGCGCAGAAGCTGCGGGTAGAAGAGCGAGCCGCCGAAGCCCTCCGGGTCGAGGATCGTCGTCCCGGTGTTGGTGAAGCGCAGCTTGAACCACACGAGGTCGCCGGCCTCGATGACGCCCGAGCGCACGAACGGCCTGCGCGCGAAGGGCGGATACGTTCCCGGCGTATCGGAGAAATCCGGCGCCAGCTTGTGCCGCGCGCCCGGCGTCATGTGCGCCGTGATCGACCCGAGGAGCTCGACCGCAAGGTCGACCCTGCCGGGAAGCGCGAGGTCGAAGAGATCGCGCCCGCAGCGCCGCGACTCGTCCTCGAAACCGACGCTCTCGACCGCCACGGGAAATTCCGCGGCGAGGCCGCCGCCGCGCGCGCCTACGACGTCGTGCCCGTTGCGTACGAGCTCGCCTGGAAGGACTCGGGCGGCGGCCTCGCCGCGGAGTTTCCGGTCGCGGTCGAGAGCGTCGCCTTCGAGGACGAGTCGCGCCGCTGCGGGCGCGATCTCTTCGACCTCGCGCTTCCCGGCAGGATCGACCTCGCGGTCGAGCTCCTCGGGTCGATCACGGCGCACATGACGCCGGGCGCGCGGCACAACCTGACGCCGGATTGCTCGGATACGCCCGGGACGTATCCGCCCTTCGTGCGCAAGCCGTTCGCGCGGTCGGGCGTCATCGAGGCCGGCGACCTCGTGTGGTTCAAGCTGCGCTTCACCAACACCGGG
>JBFZCA010000585.1:0-2817 GCA_041308205.1 Planctomycetota bacterium
CCGGGCCGCCCGCCCGCGGCGCCGCCGTGCGCGGCTCGTGGCATCCGATGCACGCCGCGCGCTCACCCGCCTGGAGATACGTCACGCTCCGCATGACCTGGAGCGCCCGCCCGCGCTCGTCGAGCGCCTGAAACGCGAGCGGCACGCCCGCCGGGGCGCGGAAGAAGGCCGATCCGTCGGCCTCGACCGGCACGGTCCCGAGGACCTGCTTGCCCGGCGATGCGTGCGGGAGGCCGACCGTCGGCCGGTTGGCGCCGGGCGTCGACTTGGGAATCACCTGGACGATGCGCAGGCGCTTCACCGCGCCGCGCGGCAGCGAGGGCGCGCTCGCGTACACATCCTGGAGCACGAACAGGCCCTCGCGCTCCCCGCCCTCGGCGATCGGCGCGGACAGGACGGGCCGCCTCTCGCGCGGCCGGAGCGGCATCGGCCAGAGGCTCGCGATCGCGGGATCGCGATAGAGAAGCTCCTTGGCGCCGAAGCGGTCGCAGAGGTAGATCCCCCACATGTTGACGGGATTCGCGGAGGGCTCGCCGATCAGCGCATCGAAGCTGTACGCGGCGAGGAAGAGATCCTCGCCGAGAGGGTACGGGCTGCGATAGCAATGGCCGGGCCAGCGCTGCTCCCCGATGGGCACGGGCGGCGGCGCGTCGATTCCCGCGGGGGCGTACCACGAGGGCGCCACCGGTTTCTCGCTCTCCGGAAAGAGCGCGTCGGGCGTGAGGCGCGTTATGGCGCGCATGCCGTCCACGCCCTGCGCGACATCGACGAGCACGATCGAGCCCGCGGTCATCGCGTGGTGCGCGCCCGCCGTCGCGATCACACGCTCCGAGCCCGGCACCGCGCGCGCCTCCCACAGGCCGACCGGGTTGAAGGTGTTGTTGCCGTAGTACGCGGCCGGGAGCGATCCGTCGGGGTGCACGCTCCACAGTTGCTCGTAGTACACGGCGTGGCGGTCGACGTAATCCCAGCGCGTGTAGATGACGCGGCCGTCGTTGAGCACGGCGGGATCCCACTCCTGCGTCTCGTGGTACGAGATCGTCCGCGGCGAGGAGCCGTCGGCCTCGGCGAGCGCGAGCGTGTAGTTCTCGCAGCCGGGCGTGCCGCAGCGGTGCCAGCCGAGCCTGCGCGTCGAGACGAACACGATCCTGCCGTTCGGAAGGAAGCGCGGCGCGAAGTCGTCGAACGCGCCATCGGTCAGCCGCCGGAGGCCCGCGCCGTCGGCCCCGACCGCGTAGAGGCGGTAGTAGCGCCCGTGCTCTCCCGCGATCGTGTCGCGCGGCAGAGACGGCACCTCGCAGTACGCAAAGAGCAGGCGGTCGCCCTCGAACGAGACATCGAGGTGCTGGTAGCTCCCGGGCGGCAGCGCCGCGGTGAGCTCGCGGCACTGCATGGAGTCGCCGGGACGCTCGAGGACGAATATGCCGCCGCCCGGACGCGCGTAGCGGCCGTAGTACTGCGTCAGTTGATGGCTGAAGGCGCCCGGCGCGCCCTTGACGAAGGCGATCGGGCCGCAGCGGGCGCGCGGATCGGAAAGAAGCACTTCCCGCCTGAACCAATGCGCGCCGCGCCAGAGGCGCTCCGGGGCGTGCGAATCCGCGCCGGCGGCGCCGAGATCGACACGCGCCCGGCAGAGCGCCGCGAGACGCGCCTGCGCCTCCGCCGTAACCTCGCCGTCCGCCGCGCGGGCCGCGAGGGAGGCCGCGCATCCCTGAAGCGCGCGATCGATCGCCGTCTCGAAGTCGCCCGGCGCGCGGGCCGTGCCGATGCCGTCCTGCATGCGCCAGTCCCACTCGATCAACGTGCGCGCGAGCGCGTCGCGAAGCGCGGGCGTGCGGGTGGGCGCGGCGGCCGCCGCCCGGTCGAGCCGGACTTCAATGGGAAACGACCGCGCGCCTACTTCGAGCGCGAAGTTGCGCGCGCGGACGGCGCCCTCGCCTTCGAGGCCACGGACGCGCAGGCGCGCGGTGTGGGCGTTTCCCAGTGCGGAGGATGCCGCGCGCAGGCGCGCGGGCTCCTCGCCGCGGAGCGTCGCACGCCCGCTGTTTCCGTCGAGCGTCAGGACGACCTCGAGCGCCGCCCCCTCGGCGCCCGTTGCTTCGACGTTCACGGCAAGCTCTGTCCCCGACGCCTCGATCGGGAAATCCACATCGACCGTTTCGCCCGCGCGCACGCAGAGAGCGAGCATCGCCGGCGGCTCCATGAGCGCCGCCTGCGGGCCCTCCGCGCCCGCAAGGAGCAAGAACCCGCACGCGGGCAGACTCGGAGGCGGGGCGGGCGTGTTGCCGAGCATCACGGTCGCCGGCCCCGTGTCAGGGGCGGCGAGGTCGCGCACGAGCCGCGCCTCGACCCAGTCGACGGCGTCGCACGCAATGCCGTCGCCGGCATCGTGCGCGACGAGGACGAGCTGCCGCGCGCCCGCGAGCGACAGTCCGACCGGCACGGGCGCGTCGCTGTCGGCGAGCGTGCCGCTCTTGAACACGCTCTTCCCATCGACGAGCGCCTCGAGGACGACGCTTCCCTGCCTTCCGCCCTGCCAGTGGACCCCGGCGAGCGCCTCGAACTCGACGTACTTGCCGCCGCACTCGATCGTGATGCGGCCGGGCGCGTGGTGCCCGAGGCCCTTGGCGTACTGCGTGTCCCCCAGCCTGAGCGGCGTGGCCGGCCGGCCGTCGGGCGGCTTCACGGCCGTGTCGAGCCCGAGCGACCCCCAGCCCTGCTCGCATGCAAGCGTGACGCGATCGGCAATGTCGCTCACGTACCGCGCGCCGCCCTCGCCCGCCCCGAGGCCGGCGGCCGCGCGTTCCTCGGCGGCGG
>JBFZCA010000586.1:0-10679 GCA_041308205.1 Planctomycetota bacterium
AAGAGCCCGCAATGGAACCGGCCGAGGAGGCGCCCGCCGAGGAAGCACCCGCGGCGGAGCCCGCCGAAGCGGCGCCGGCCGAGGAAGAGCCCGCAATGGAACCGGCCGAGGAGGCGCCCGCCGAGGAAGCACCCGCGGCGGAGCCCGCCGAAGCGGCGCCGGCCGAGGAAGAGCCCGCAGTGGAACCCGCCGAGGAAACGCCCGCCGAGGAAGAGCCCGCGAAGGAGCCTGCGGAAGAGGCTTCCGAGGAAGGGGCCGGCGGCGCGGCCGAAGACATCTCGACCGAAGAGGAAACGAAGTAACCCGGCAGTCCCTGCCGGCGACGGCCGGCACACGAAGTCGACGTTTCGGGAGGCGGCATGAGCCGCCTCCTTTCGTCGGGTCTCGCCGCGGGACCTGCGGCGTGCGGCCGCCGCCTCGTTTCCCCCTTCATTCGGGGCCCGCCTCTTTTCTCTTGCCTTTGCGATGAAAGTGCGCTATCGTCTTGGCGTCTTTTGCATGTCCCGTGCGTTCACCAGGGTTGTGCCGGCGTGGAGATGCGGCCCGCAGCAGGTCCCGTTTCCGCGCGCGGCTGCCGATGCATGGTGCGGGTGCGCGCAGGCTGGCCGAGGATGTAGTGATGTTCTTGAATAAATTGATCGGGCTCTTCTCGCTGGACATGGGCATCGACCTCGGGACCGCCAATACGCTGGTCTACGTCCGCAACAAGGGCATTGTCCTTGCGGAGCCCTCGTACGTCGCCGTCAAGAAAGGGACGAAGGAGGTCTTGATGAACGGGGAGGCGGTCGGCCGCGAGGCCAAGCGCATGTACCGCCTGGTTCCCCCCGGCATCGAGGTGATTCGTCCGCTGAAGGACGGCGTCATCGCGAACTTCGAGGTGGCCGAGGCGATGCTCACCTACTTCATCAAGAAGGCGCACCGCCGCAAGCACTTCATCAGCCCGCGGGTTCTCGTCGCCGTGCCCTCGGGCATCACCCCGGTCGAAGAGCGCGCCGTGCTGCAGGCCGCGGAACGGGCGGGCGCACGCGAGGTGTTCCTGATCCAGGAGCCGCGCGCGGCGGCGCTCGGCGCCGGCCTTCCCATCCACGAGCCGGTCGCGAACATGATCGTCGACGTCGGCGGCGGCACCACCGAGGTCGCGGTGATCTCGGTCGCGGACGTCGTCGAGTCGCGCAGCATACGCGTGGCGGGCGATGACATGGACGAGGCGATCATCCAGTACATGCGCCGCAACTACAACATCGCCATCGGCGAGAACACGGCCGAGCGCATCAAGATCCAGATCGGCTCCGCGTATCCGCTCCAGGAGGAGTGCCCGATGACCGTGCGCGGCCTGGACCAGATCGCCGGCCTGCCGCGCGCGGTGACGGTCACATCCGAGGAGATCCGCGAGGCCCTCAAGGAGCCCGTGCACACCATTGTCGAGGCCGTGCGCTCGACGCTCGAGGCGACGCCGCCGGAGCTGGCGGCCGACCTCGTCGAGCGCGGCATGGTGCTCGCGGGCGGCGGTTCGCTGCTGCGGGGCCTCGACAAGCTCCTCAACGAGGAGACCGGCCTTCCCGTGTATTTCGCCGAGGACCCCATAAGCTGCGTGGCGCGGGGCACGGGCATGTTCCTGGAGCGCCTTGAGGAGTTCGCATCGATTCTCAAGACTGCCGACGATGTGCTGTAAGGACTCGCGCAATGCGTCGCGGACAAGGTTTCGGTCCCATTGTGCTGGCGGTTGCGCTGTTCGCGCCGCCGCTCTTCAATCTTGCTCTCGAGCTGCGCCGCCTGAAGGATCCCCTCCCGGCGCCGCCGCGCGCCGATTTCCGCTTCGGCGATGCGCCCTTCACGCCGGGGCCTCCCAAGCGCGGCCGTTACATCCCCGCGCGCATAGTCGACTTCCGGAGCCCCTCCCCGCTGCGTTCGACGTTCATCGCCCACTTCCCTCCCACGGAGGAGGTCCGCCGGGGCGCCGTGGTCATCGGCCCGCACGCGATCCTCGCGGGCACGGTCGCGAAGGTGTGGCAGCGGCAGGGCATCGCGCTCATCCGCAGCGTCGAGGACCCCGGCTTCAGGGCTCTGTGCGCGTCGCGTGACGGCGACATCGTGCTCGCCGGACGCGGGGAGTCCCTGGGCCTCGGCGCGCTTGCCGGGAGCCTTGCCGCGTTCGCCGAGGGCGAGCGCGTGCTGACTGCGGCGCGCAGCCGCGTCTTCCCCGCGGGCCTCCTCCTGGGAGACCGGCGCGGCGATGCGGTCATGCCCGCATTCGCCTACGACCAGGATCGATGGGTGTACCTCTGGCACGACCCCGATCTGCAGGCGCTCTCGGCCGCGCTGGGCATCGAGTTCCAATGATCGCCCTGTGGCCGTGGGCGCTGATGGTGCTGCTGGTTCCGTTGCTCGGCGGCGGGCTTTTGAACATCGGGCCTGCGCGGCCCGATATGCCGCTGGCGTTCATCAGCGCGGCCGCGTCGCGCGGCGGGGCGCTTGCCGCCGTCGTGCCCCCGTGCGCCGTGTTGTGCGTGGCCCGCTATGCGCTCTGTCCCCCCGATGCGCGCACCGAGGCGCTGGTCTTCGCGTTGACGGCCGCGGCGCTCATCATCCTGCACCGCCTGGCGGCGATCGACTCGGGCGCGGCCGTCCCCGTGCAGACGGCCGCGGCGTTCGTCGCGTTCATCACGGGCACCGCTCTTCTTCAGAGGGGCACGGGCGGGAGCGTGACCGTGCCGGCGCTGCCGCTCCTGGCCGGCACCCTGGTGTACACCGTCGCGGTCTCGGCCGCGTTCGCCGTGCTGCTGCCCGCGCCCAGGTCCGGACCGTGAGACGCGTGCGCATCGTCGCCATTCTCGGGTGCGCGGGCTTTCTTCTCCTCATCGCGCGCCTGGCCTCGCTGCAGGTCTTCCGGAGCGCCCGACTGCAGGCCGAGGCCGCGCTCCGGGACTCCGACGTCCGCATGCTGCCTGCCCCGCGATGCGCGATCAAGACCTCCGCGGGCGAGATCCTCGCCGAGGACCGCCGCGTCATCGATCTCGTCATCACGGCGGGCGGCCTCTACCCCGATCGCGCCGCGTGCATCCTCCTGGCCGACCAGATCGATCGCGTCCGGCGCCGGGCCGACGTGCTCGGGGAGCCCCTGGAGGGTCCTCTTCCGGGCGGGATGGACGCGCAGGCGCTGCTCGATCGCTGGACCCGAAGCTCCGGCAAGGAGTACGTCCGTCTCGCCGCCGATCTCACGACCGCACAGGTCGATCGGCTGAGACCCCATGCGCGCGCCCTCGCGCCTCCGGACAAGGAGCCCATCGCCTTGTTCAAGCACGGGATGCAGCTTCCGGGCCTCGCGGTCCCGCGCGAGCTATGGCTCGACATCACCGCCCTCGGCGTGACGCTGGGCGAAGAACCGCTGTGGAACGACCTCCTGCGCGGCATCGCCGGGGGGATCGCGCGCCTGCGCGGCGGGACGCGCTTTCTCGCCGAGCTCGAGGCGACCCTCGGCGGGCGGCCTGATGGGGCGGAGTTTCCCGCCATCGACTACGAGGCCCGCCGCGCGTACGCCGCATGCAAGGAGGCCGAGATCGTTCCCTTCATCCTGAGCGAGGATGAGGGCAGGCGCCTTCTGCGCCATGTCGGGTTGCGCCGGCCGTACTTCCGCGGCGTGGAGCTTCGCACGAAGGATGACGGCGCGTTCTTCGCCGTTCGTCGCACCTACGGGGCCGCGTTCACGCGAGACCACCGCGATGTGTGCTCGCGACTCCTCGCGCTCGTCGGCCGCGAGGGATTCGGCTCGTCGGCGCTCAGCGCCGCATTCCGGCGCAACGCCCTGGAGATCATCGCCCGCATGGATGCGATGCGGCGCCGTGCGGACGCGTTCTTTCGGCGCAAGTTCGAGGAGAAACGCGCCGTGCGGGCGCCCGATGTCGCGTGGGAGCTGGCCGAGGTCTGGCGCGCCCGCTACCTCGAGCACGCCCTCTTCGCCCGCGAGGAGCTGCTGATCGCCGACCTCGGAACGTACGGGGACGACGCCGTCCGGCTGCTCGAGCTCATGCCGGCGGGATCACCCATTGCCGTGCGGAGCCGCTACGTCCGTCGCTACGCGCAAGGGGAAAGCGTCGGATCGCTCGTGGG
The DNA here is from genome assembly GCA_041308205.1 of Planctomycetota bacterium. Taxonomy (GTDB): domain Bacteria; phylum Planctomycetota; class UBA8108; order UBA8890; family UBA8898; genus UBA8898. The sequence goes on from JBFZCA010000586.1 coordinate 4,108, forward strand.
TCTCGCGCGGCCGTGGGAGCTGACCGTGGATGGGGACTCGCCCGAGGCGCTCGCGGCGTTTCAGGAGGAGGTCCGCGAGCACGGCGACTTCCTGAATGCGCTGCGCGCCGGCCCCGACATCGCCGCGCGATTCACCGAGCGGCGGCGCGTCCTGCCCCCGCTCCGCACCCCGAGCGACGCGGCCGGCATCCAGGGCCTCGAGCGCGACCTCGATCCGCACCTGCGCGGCATGGTGGGGCTCCAGGTCGCGGCCGCCGGGGAGCGCTTCGAGATCCCGCCGCTGGCCGGCAACGACGCCGAGGTCGTCATCGATCTGCACTTCACCCGCGCCATGTACGACGCGCTGGGGCGCGCGGCGCGCGGCGCCCACCAGGGGTACGCCTGTCGCAGCGGCCTTGCGATCGTCATGGATCTCGAGAACGGGAATCTCCTCTGCCTGGCGAGCTACCCGAGCTTCGACCCCGAACGCTACCTGTCGGGCGACCAGCGCTACCTCGACCGCCTCGCGGCGCTCGAGAGAGATGCGCCGCTCCGGAATCACTGCTTCTTTCCCATCATACCGGGCTCGGTCTTCAAGCTCGTCGTCGCCGCCGCGTTTCTGGAGGAAGGCGGCTCGCCCGCGGCCAGCGTGTACTGCAAGGGCAGGGATTATCCGGAGTACCACTGTCCCAACCACGGGCTTCCCGACGGCGACGCGGCCTGGAACCTGCACGAGGGCATCAAGCGCTCGTGCAATCACTACTTCGTCGATCTCGGCATGCGGCGCCTGGGTCGCGACAAGCTCGCCGGCTGGATGGGGCGCTTCGGTTTCAACGGGCTGCCGGAGTGGCTCCCGCCGGAGATGAGCCGCGGCGGCCCGCCCGATTACGCCGCGACGCTGCGCGAGCTCAGGTATTACATGTGCTACGGGAGCGGCGAGATACGCGTGCTGCCGCTCGTGATGCTGCGCTTCGTCGCGGCGATCGCCCGCGGAGGCTCCGCGCCTCGGCCGCGCATCCTCAAGGACGCGCCCGTGGCGCACGACGCGCTTCCGCTCCGCCCCGCCTCCTGCGCCGAGCTGCGGAAGGCGATGCGCGCCGTGGTGGCCGAGTACCCGGGCACCGCGCACAACCCCGAGTGCGGCCTGTTTCCCACGTTCGACGCGGCCGTCAAGACCGGGACGGCCGAGCTCGATCCCCGCCTGGGCACGAACAACGCCTGGGTCGTCGGTTTCGCCCCCCACCGCGCCCCCCGCTACGCCTTCGTCGTGTGCCTGGAGCATGTCGCGCACGGCGGCCACGGCGGAGAAACCGCCGGTCCCGTCCTGGCGGCCGCGCTGGAGTACCTCGATCGCGCCAACCCCGCACTCGGCCTGCGCGCCGCGGCAACCCGATGACGCGCGACGCTTCCCGGCGCTTCACCCGGCTGCTTGCCCTCGGGACGCCGCTCTACATCGCCGCGGCGCTGCTCGCGGTCTACGCGCTCCTCATCCTGTACGGCATCGTGTTCGTCCACACCACGGGCGACCCGGACGAGATCTTTCCCAGCAGCGAGGATCTCAGGCACCTGGTGCGCGTTGTGTGCGGCCTGGGCTGCCTGATGCTCTCGCTCGTGCCCCACTGGCGCCAGTACGAGCGCTGGAGCTACGCGATCTACGTCGCCGCGCTGGTCGGTCTGGCCGCGGTGCTCGTCGTCGGCCTCGAGGTGCGCGCGGCACGCAGGTGGTTCGACCTGGGCATCGTGCGTTTCCAGGTGTCCGAGTTCGCCAAGATCGCGCTCGTTCTGGCGCTCGCGCGCTACCTGAAAGCCACGCGCGAGAAGGAGAGCCTTCGGACCTGCGCATGGGCGCTCGTCCTCACGGTCGCGCCGGCGATCCTGATCGCGCGCGAGCCCGACCTGGGGTCCAGCCTGATGCTCCCCCCGGTCTTCTTCGCGATGGTGTTCTGCGCGGGCGGGAGGGCGCGCCATATCGTCGGCATCGTCCTGATCGGCCTCCTGATCGCCCCGATCATCTTCGAGGTCGGTCTGGCCGACTACCAGAAGCGGCGCTTCCTCGGTTTCATATCGCGCGATGCCGCCGAGCTCGATCCCGATTCCGTCGTTCAGATCGAACGCTCCATCGAGGCGATCGGCAGCGGCGGCGTGCTGGGAAAGGGGCTCGGCCAGGGCGATCAGCAGCTTCCGGTCCGGAAATCCGATTTCATCTTCGCGGTCGTCGGCGAGGAAACCGGATTCCTGGGCGCCGGCATCCTCGTCGGCCTCTGCGCGCTGCTCTTCCTGTTCTGCCTCGACATCGCGGCGCGGGCGAACGACCTTTTCGCCCGCCTGGCGTGCGTCGGCCTCGGCGTCGCGCTCTTCTTCCAGGCCTTCGTCAACATCGCCGTTGCAATGGGGATTCTCCCCGTCACGGGCGTCAACCTTCCTCTCGTGAGCCAGGGAGGATCGTCGCTCCTCACGACGTCGTTCGGCATCGGCCTCCTCGTCAACATCGCCATCCGCCCGACGCGCAGCCTCGCGCGTCCGGTCGTGCCTCTCGGCGACGTGCTGCCGGGGCCGACGGGCGGCGCGCCGCGCATCGGCAGATGACGGGCCGCGCGAGAGGTCTTGACTACGCGCCCCGATGCGCGCAGAATGCCCCCGCGTACACCGCGTGAGCATACCGTGGAGGTCGCGATGGAAACATCCGTCATGGACATCGTCGCGCGCAAGCGCGTACCGACGCTCGAGGCGCTCGCGGACGTCGTCGCCGGATACAAGCGCAAGGGGCTCGTCACCGTGTTCACCAACGGCTGCTTCGATCTCCTGCACGCCGGGCACGTGCGCTGCCTCTTCGATGCCCGCAGCCGAGGCGACCGCCTCCTGGTGGCGCTCAACAGCGACCGCTCGATCCGCGCGATGAAGGGGCCGCCGCTTCCCATCTACGCCGAGGAAGACCGCGTGCAGCTCATCTGCGCGCTCACGTGCGTCGACCACGTCTACGTCTTCGAGGAGCAGACCGTCGACCACATTCTCGCGACCGTGAAGCCCGACATTCACGCCAAGGGCTCGGATTACACGGAGGAGACGGTGCCCGAGCGCGCGACCGTGATGGCCTACGGCGGCCGCATCGCCATAGTCGGCGGCGCGAAGACGCACTCAACGCGCGACACCGTGCGTACGATCCAGTCCCTGCAGGAAAACCAGCGCGTGTAGGGCGAAAGGACGAGCCCGGCCGCGCCTCCCCGGCGTCCCCCGTTGCCGGACGCGCCCGCAGGCGTCCACCGCCTCCGGAGGCCGGTCCTCGGCTGAGGGTGGAACAAAAGGGAAAGGGCGCCCGTTCGACGCCCTTTTCGAGAAATGAAGCAAGTAAAAGGAGAAATGGGTTTGCTCGTGTTACTCACCCAACTCTGACCCTACCCTTTCGCCCTCGCAACCGCCATCCTTTCTTGCCTGCTCCCAACTCGTCCTAACTTACAACTCACTGCTACTTGAAGTGTAGCAAAAACGGTGCCAGTAATCCTCGCGTTTCCATTTAGTCGTAAGAGCTTTCGATACAAAGGCTTATCGTTCCTTGGCGCATCGCCGTGCGGCTTTCGGTGTGGTCATATTTTGATCGAATATGCGCCGGATTGTCGGTTCCTGATTCAACTACAGTCGTAAGCTATTGCCGGGCAACATTTTCCGGCGACAGGTCAATTCCTGGCCACAATCGTCGCGAATGCAGTGTCCGATCGTTTTGTGACCGGTTTTTGTGGGGCTCCGCCCGCTCGGCGTGCACGCACGCAGACCGGCGCGGGGGCGGATGCGGACCGCGACACGGCGGGAGCGAATCGACGATGCGAGCCGGCGCGCTACTCGACTTCGAGCTCCGCCTTGCGGCGGCACTCGATGCACTGCGTCGCGAACGGCAGCGCCTTGAGCCGTTCGATGGTTATGGGCAGTCCGCAGTCCTCGCAGGTTCCGTAGGTGCCCTTGTCGATCTTCTCGATCGCCTTCTCGATCTGGTCGAGACTCGAGGACGCGTTGTTGACGACCTCGAACACTGCATCGTTGTCCTGGATGTTGTCGATATCCTCCAGGTCGGCGAGATGATGCCCCTCCTGGTTCTCGATCTCGACCAGCCCCGATTTCAAATTGTTGCTGAGCTGGCTTCGCCGCTCGACCAGCGTCGCCTTGATCTTCCGAAGCTCATCCCTCGAGAGATTCTTCTTCTTGGCCATTGTTCTTCTCGTTGATTTGAAGCCTTGCGTCCTGCCGGGCCCGCCCTGTTGCGTACGTTCCGCCGGGTGAATACCGTCCAGCCGCCAGCGGCGAGTAGCCAAGCATACTCCAAACCGGGCAGGCCCGCAAGTTTGCCGAAACGCCGGCTCGCAAGGTCACGCGCACGAACGGCTTGGAGCGATACGCGGGCGTCCGGACGGCCTCGTGCCGTTCGTCACGAAGCACCGCCGCCGGCGGTCACCGCCCGCAGGGCGCGCGCATGCACCGCCGCTTATCGGAATCCCCGGCGGGCATTGCCCCGGCGGAAGCGTTGCTACTGGCACAGCGGGTAGGAATCGCAGCCGAGGAAGTCCGGACCCGCCGCGACGACGCCGCAGGCCGGGAACGGCGCCGGCGGCTGCGGGCCGCTCGAGAACTGGTAGCCGAGGAGGTAGATCGCGTCGCCCAGGTTGACGCTCTCGTCGTCGTTGCAGTCGACCGCCTCGCGGCAGTCGTGCGGGAGCGGCTGGCTGGAAAAGAGATACCTGAGCAGCGTGACGGCATCCGAGATGTTGATCTTGCCGTCTCCGTTGATCTCGCCGCGGATGAAGCGAACCTCGATCGGGTCGTCGGAGATGGCGATCGTACAGCCGCGCACGGTGGGCACGGCTTCCTTTCCGATGTCGTACAGCACCGCAACGGGCGGCGTGCCGAGCGTGCCGACGATGCTGAGGCTCGTGCTCTGGTCCGACGCCACGCCGTTGGCCGCGGCGTAGCGAGCCACGATGACGGGCGTGGAAGGATTCGCGGTGGTCGAGATGATGGATTTCAGATCCGTTGCCGGAGGAACGGGCTCCGTTGTCTGGAACAGCATGGCGACCGTGAAACCGCTGCCGTTGCCGGGATCCAGGTCGGTGACGAAGAACTCGGGATCCGCGCCGTCGAGCGCCTGGACGAGCTCGGGCGCCACGCTCACGTCGGAGATCCGCACGACCGCGGAGTCGTGGCTCACGCCGAACGACAAGCCGTAGAGCTTCGACGTGCTGCGCGCCTTGATCACCGTGGCCGCGGGCTGGCCCGTGACGAGCGCGAGGTTGTACACGTCGTTGGTGTACGCAAGCAGCAGCGCCGGGTCGCGAACGACCGCCACCTGCGACGGCGTCGTCGTCGCCGGCGCATAGCCGGCGCCGCCGGCGACCACCTGCGTGATGACGGGCGGCGTACCCACCGTGCTGCAGAACGGCACCGTGACGGTCGTGTCGGCCGCCTCCTGGGTGGGACGCAGCTCCACCTTCAGAATCGACAGGGGATCGCTCTCGGGAATCACGCCGAGCGCGGCGTCGGCGTGCGTGTCGAGCATGACGGCCTGCGTGACGCCCCCCGCGTGGATGTTGATCGCCCACCACTCGGGCGGACCGCCGAATCGAAGCGTGTTGAAGCTGTCGCCCGGTTGAGCTCCCACGATTTCCTGCAAGGCGGAGTTGATGCACAGGCCGAAGGCCCAGGCTTCAACGCCGGCGACATCGCTCGCGAGGCGGACGTTGATCGTGTACGACTCCCCAAGCGCGATATCGCTGTCGTTCGGCACCGCCGCGAGCGCGAAGTCGTCGCTCTCCGCCTGCCCGACAACGGTCGCGCCGCTCACGGTCAGGAGAACGGCGACCAGAATGTTGATTCGCTTCATTTCTCGTTATCTCCCTACGTGACCCGCCTCCCCCGGGGCGGGACGGCGCGCCGGCGGGAAACCGCATCTCCCGCCGGCGTGCCGGACGCCGATTCCCGAGCGATCGCCGCTACGGGCACTGATACTGGACGCAATCGAGCGAGTCGACCGTCGTGTCGACTCCGCACGACCCCGCCGGAGCCGTGATTGCAGGACCGGCCTTGAACAGGTAATTCAGCACGTACAGGGCGTCGGCCACGGTGATCGTGCCGTTGTCGTCCGCATCGGCCGAGTCCTTGCAGGCGTCGATCTTCGCCTTCTGGGTGCCGAGCCCGAAGACGTAACGCGCAATCGCAACGCCGTCGGACACGTTCAGCTTGCCGTCCTGGTTGACTTCGCCGCGCACGAACGGCGGCTGCCCGCCGCCGACCGTGATGCTGACGCCGCCGCCGACTTGCGCGTCGAAGCTCGCGCCGTCGACGTCGACGACCACCGCAACCTTCGGGGCGCCGAGGTCGCTCGACAGCGTCACGTTCGCGGTGGCCGACTGGCCGCCCGTGTTGATGTAGGTCGCGACCGCGATTTCCTGGTTCGCCGTGCACGCGGGCAGGGCCTTCACGGTCGCGCCCATGCTGAAGACGCAACCGAGCGTCGCGCCGCCGGTGACGATCGCCGGGGCCCAGTACTCGGGAGCGCCGCCGCCCATCAGGGTTGTCACGGCCGCGCCCGGGTCGATTTTCGACACGATGAT